>CAIQUX010000280.1 GCA_903875055.1 uncultured Bacteroidota bacterium | reverse complement strand
GCCCTGCACCAACTGAGCATCATTACGAAACTCAGCTTCATTGTACCAAATATTCTGATCGGGATAAAAATTGCTGTCCACCAGATTCATCTTCATTTCGGTGACAATGAAACCGGCCTTCATGGTGCTGCGTGATGAGAAACGTTTGGTGGCGGTATAGTTTAGGATGTACTTATTGACGATGAATTTATTCCTGTAAGTGGCGGCACGAGTCACATGGTCTTCACCGATGGTGTCATAGCGACTATATGAACTGTTCAGGTTAGCACCGATGGAGATTTTATGAAAGAAGGTCTTGTTGACATTCTGCTGAAACGAAGCCCCGATCAATCCGAATTGGGAACCGAAATGAATATCCCTGCCCGCCCGACCGAAGGTCCATTTGGCACTGTCTTCACCATTGTCGATAATGGCGATATCGCTTTTGCCACCAAGGCAGAAAATCGAAAACTGCCCTTTTTGTTTGATTGGGAAATTGAGCTTCACATTCAGGTCCTGATAAGTAGGTGTGCCGCTCGCTCCGAAATTGATACCCAGTTTATTCATGATCGACAAGGTGCCGTATCGATAACTGAAGGAATAACTCGAACCGCTTTTCTTGCTGATAGGTCCTTCGGCTGTTGCTTCCAATCCAAGTATACCGAGCTGGGCGGTAAACTCGTGTTTCTCCTTATTGCCATTGCGAAGCTTGAGGTCAAATACACCCGAAATTCCATTGCCATAATCGGCCGGGAAAGCACCCGTCATGAAATCGGAGTTGCCAAGCAATTTGTTATTGATGATATTCACCGGTCCGCCTGTGGTGCCGAATGAGGCAAAGTGATTGGGATTATTCACATCAAACCCTTCCACACGCCACAACACGCCATTGGGTGTATTACCACGTATCACGATATCGTTACGCGAATCATCGCTGCCACGCACACCGGCAAAATTGGTGGCCATACGCGCCACATCCTCGCGTGAGGCCACATAGCGACTGGCCTCTTCAGGGTTGAAGCTACGCGCGCTTACCGTGGCCATCGAATTATTCACCTGCCCCTTTTTGTTTTTGATCACCACATCCTTCATCGATTTGGCAGCCGATGCCAGTTCAATGATAAGCTGGGTTTCCTTACCCGAGCTCAGTTCCACATTCTGCACGGTCTTATCCATATAACCGATATAGGAGCAACGCAGGGTATATCGCCCTACAGGCAGCTTCTCGATTTTGAAGTCGCCTTGTTCATTCGTTTTACTACCCGATACCAGCAGGGTATCTTTAAACACTTTCACAGTGGCACCGCTAAGGGTGTATTTCAATTCCTTGTCTACGATGGAGCCTTTAAGGGTTTGGGTATAACTGACCTGTGCCTGCGCACCGCAGACCACGATAAACAGCAGTAAAAAAGTAAGGATCGGTTTCATATACGTTTCTATTGAGAGGACAAAGTACAGCATTTGAAACGGAGATAAAAATGACCTGTGTTAGTATTTGTTTTATGGGGTCGGGGTCTTGAACATTCATCGGCTATGCTGGCGATGGCACCGTTCATCGGAAGAACTATATTCAGCAAGATGGACTGATCATAGTACTTTTAGAAAGTTCAACGTTAAGCGGTGATTCATGTCTCATGTTTCGCCATTTGTATTACTCTCTGTGCTAGCATTGGCAAGAAATTCCATTTTACTTTAAATCAACCAACAAATAGTGAATACTATTTTCGATTTGAATCACCATGCGACATGATCGCCGGATCATTCTTTTTACTGTTAAATTTAGGAACGCCAATTTGCTCTTCCCTTGATTTGCCAAACAATTCAGGGTGCAGATATTTACCTTTTTCAGCTTCAGACTTTTCTACTTCAGGAACAACCCTGTGTGCATTTGCCCACGCATCCTGCCTAACACCGGTTACCTGCCAGCTAACCTTGGTATTTGGCTGATTGGTTTTAATCTCAAAGGTATTTCCAGCCATCTCTTTAGATATCATCGCCTGTGCAAATGAACCGATAACAGTGAGCTGGTAACGGAAATCTTTGTTCAATGCATCAAAGTAATTCGGCATCGTAACGATAGATGTTCCCGTTGCGTCGGTGGTAACATTACCGTTATAGATGTTCATCATATCAGGGCTCTCTACAAAGCTGTGGTAGAGAAATTTATTGCCCGGATCCAATGGATGGTCTATTTCAAACGTACCACTGGCCTTGCTCATTGATCCTATTACACGCGCATTACCGTCTGCATATACTGCGTAGTTGGTAGTACCTCCAACAGCATAACCATATATACCATATGCATATTGTGGTGCAGCTATATATTGAGATGCCTGACCTGACACTCCGACGGAGAATGTACCTGCTCCGGATCCATACGCCTCTGCATCAACTCCCGAAATTGTATTTCCTGCAGTAGAGGACTCTGCCGTCGCCCTTACACCTATACTGTTACCTGCTCCATAAACACCTGTACCTTTAACATCTGCAAGCGATTTAATGACAGTTGCAAGTATACCAACCCTGTCGTTATCATTCGGACCAGTATATTCTATCCTGTGCATTCCGTATCCTCCTAAGCCCGGGCTGGCGTTCATGTTCTCATAAAGTGAAATGGTATCAGCAGTAGCACGTATGGCCACCACACCATGGTTGGTAGTGCCATAATTAATACCAATTCTATTTCCCGACGCCGGATTCTGGTAGATCACTGAGTTGCCAATTGCGTTTGCAGCAGTAAATACAGGTATATAATTGGTAGTTCCGGCTACACCGGTGGTTATTGTCGTATTGGTGGTAGAGGTAACCCTACCAAAAGCATCGGTCGTGATAACTGGCACCTGAGTCGCAGAACCATATGTTCCTGCCGTACCCGTAGTGGCTAAACCAATAGTACCCGATGTAGTTATTGGCCCTCCGGTAAGTGGTGCAGTAGTATTGATAGTTGTGACAGTTCCACCTGATGGAGTTGTGGGTGTCCAGGCATTGTTGACGGCATTCCATTCCAAATCCTGGCCTGCGGTTGGCACCAACGCGCTAATAGTTCTGCCTTGCATTTTTGTTACTGTGGTTGCACTATTAGTGCCGGTTACATCACCATTTATTGGTAGTGCGATGGTCGTGTTTGATGCATTTGTAATTCTTCCCTTTGTATCAACAGTGATGGTTGGTGTTTGGGTAGGTGATCCATAAATACCGGATAGAACAGCAGTATTTGCAAGCGTCGGGTTAGGATATGTGCCGGTAAGGTCACCGCCTGCAATGCCGCCCGGTGTTGTACCTGAGATAATCGTATTTGAAGCGCCGGTAATTCTGCCCCAGGCATCAACTGAAATAGAAGGTACCTGAGTGGCTGTTCCAAATGAACCAGGTGAAACACCTGACGTGGTCATACTGATAGTGCCTGTTGATGTTATTGGTCCTCCTGCCAGCGGAGCTGATGTATTTATATTGGTTACAGTACCGCTGTTTCCACCAGAAACCGCAGTATTGGTTACGTTAGTGACTCTGCCATAAGCATCAGTAGTTATTACTGGTATCAATGTAGAAGAACCGTAAGTACCCGGAGTACCGGCATTGGCTAAACCAATGGTACCTGATGTAGTGATTGGTCCACCGGTTAATTGACCGGCTGTAGTTCCAACAGAACTAACTGTTCCTGTACTTGATGCTGCATAAAGAGCATAAGGTACACTCATCAATTGAGTAGTGCCCATATCGGTATAAGCTACGCCACCGGCAGGATCAATCTCAACCTGAATATATTTAGCACCTGTGCCCCATGGAATACTGCTAAACGTTCCAACTAGCGGAGCGCCTTGTCCAATATTCACTGAAAATAAACCAAGCGCATTCGTGGTAGGGTTTTGTGTTTCCTTGTAAACGACTGTCCCTGCTGCAGTGAGATTATGAATGCTAAACCGCAAAGCAACACTTTGATTGGCAATCAGGTTACCTGCACTGTTACGCGCTACAGCCTGATAGGGGAATGCTTGGGGCGACTGTGCCTTAAGTACCGACGAAGTGAAAATCAGTATTAAACTGTGAACTGTTATTAATATACCAAGACGAAAAGACCTGGAACACTTTGACGAAAAAGAAATAAGTTTAGTCATGGGAAAGGTGATTTTATTATTATTTTTTCTTAGTATAAAAAATTGAAAGGATGAAATTACTCTCATCCCAGAAAATATCCAAAATAAATCGATAATAAAAAAAAGGAGTATTTTATGCGATTATCTTATGGTCATTTCGATTCCTGATTGAAAAAAGTATTGAATCATATTTCTTGTTTTCAATATAATTTAAAAGCAATTGAATTTAAAACTGTCACTTCAAACTGTCGGACGCTGCGGCGGCAAAATTGAATAACCTGATAGCAAAATAACAAGTGTAATCGTTCCAAATTAGTTATATCTTTATGTTCTAACTGAAGCAATATGAATAAAAGACATTTTGCGCCATTCATTTTTTTATTGTTTTTTTTGAGCTTTGAACATTGTTTTGGAACAAATATACAATGGTTCAAGTACTTAGGGGATACAACCAAAAAATATCCTGTCAGGAATTACATCATTCAGGGGCTTACCACCGATAGCTCAAATAATATTTATTATTGTTTTGCAAAAAATGCAATAGATACGAATATAAGTATCATACGAAAAATATCACCCGACGGAGAAATCCTCTGGGAAAAATGTATTTTACCTTTTGGGATGAACGATACAATCATTACTCGCCTGGACAGGAACTTTAAATTGTATATTGATAATGACCACAATTTGCAGTTGGTCGCGTCGGGCTATGATACTACCGGATTTGCTGTAAATGGGTTTTATCAGCGATTTGTCTTGTTGAAAAAATGGGATAGTGATGGTGTGGAACTGGCGGAATATAAGAAGAATCTCACTTGTCAGACCTTAGTTGGCTGGAATGCGGATATATCTGATGTGAAGATTAGAAAGAATGGTGATATTTATTTGTCGCATTGTTTTAATAGCGGTGGGGAGTATGAATGTAATATCAGAGGGTATGATAAATTCTTTAACCCCATTTTTATCAAGGATTTTACAGTGGCGAATATTGGAAATGAATCAGCCGACCATGAACCAATCATCGCGGTGAATGATACTTGCCTTAATATATGTTATTCAACATATCAATTTTCAACGTCGAAAACAAATATTCGTCTGGTGCAACTTTCTCTGGTAAGCGGGGATACAAATTGGACTTATGTCAAGCAAGAAGATAGTGGTTATTATGCCAAGACACAAATAGAAATTTTGGACAATACAATTTATACAGCAGGTTGGAGTTTAGAGAAGTTTAGTTTGAAAGGTGATTTTATAGCCACTGACAGAAACCATAGAATTGGGAACTTTGTATTCGATTCGATTTCTCATAGACTTTATGCCTCTGGGAGGACCGCTCAACAATACAAATTACTTACGTTCGATACATCCTTGAATCTTATGAATACTTCGTCTCCAGTCATCCCGAATGTTCCTTCCAGCGCATGGTGGGTTTCATTGAAAGATTCGTTTTTGTATTTGTATGGTGGCGGAATCGATACACCTGCAAATGTTAATCAAAGATATTTATTTCTCTCCAAATTCAATCTTGATGGAATTCTGTTGCATCAAACAGTCCATACAATTCCATCGGGGCTTGGTTATGTGGCAGAAGTCTATCCACAAGTTGTTGATAATGACGGTAACGTAATTATTTTATCAGAGCTTTTTATGAATGGATACACGGATACATTGGGGCATCACTGGATGGCTGCTCCATTGTATATGATTAAAATAAATTATGATAACCCCAATAATCTTTCAGGACATATCTATGCAGATGTGAATTCAAATTGCATGATGGATAATAATGAAGAACCGGTGGAAAGTAATTTAATGCATCTTTTGCCTGAGGATATATATTCAGTTTCGGATTCCAATGGATACTATTCTTTCAGAAAGCAAAATGGAACAGGTAATGTAGAATGTATTCCATATAGTAGTAATATAAACAGTTGTGTCACAAGCAATTCGTATTCTATGAATGTAGCGAATGGGGCGAGTCTGGATACATTAGATTTTGGATTAATTCTTACTTCAGCGACAGATGGGTATTGCAAGATTGCCGGAGGAGTGAGCAGACCTGGATTTATCCAAAAACTGTTTGCATCTGCCGGGAATCTGAGTTCGCACAAATTATATAATAGAACTACCCATAATACCCGCGTTCGCTTAATTTGACTGGGGTATGATTGGTAGTTACAATTCTATTTAGTAAGAAAATCGGCATGCTATTTATAAAAGTACGTCGATTAAGTCTGAAACAAAATTCGTCTAAGTATTTTTGAATATGGTTTTCGGAAACGGAATGATGAGTGCCACGAATCCAGTTTTTAACATTCATTATTAGCGTATGGATTGTAGGGAAATTTTGCCCTTTATCTGAATAGGTTTGTTTGATTTTATAGTTTTCTGATAACGGTTTGTAGCCCGACCATCCATCTGTTTCTATTTTAGCTTTAGATGAAATGTGTTTGTCAAAAAGCTTCTGCAACTCGCTGCTGGAGTAGTTTTCAATAGACAAAGCATAGGCACGACCCATCAGTAGTTTTTTTTTACTCTTAATCACTTCAACAGCGACAACCACTCGTTTCTTTTCAGTTTCACTACTCCTTCCCTGACAACCAACTTCTTTACCACCGACAACAAATTCGTCTACGTGAACCAGCCCCTCTAATGGATGCTTCTCACTACTCTTCATGCTTAGTTGAATTTTTCTTTTGAAATTATAGCCCGTTTTAGGATTTAAGTTATACTCACGACTCAATGCTAAGCTACTGATACCCTTTTTGCTCACACAAATCCGGTAAACCATCTCAAAGGCAAGTGTAAGAGGAATCTTCATGGAGTGAAAAACGGTATGCGCAGTTGGGGCTTCATTATAACCGCAAGACTGGCACCTTTTGTCTAAATTACGATCTCCCTTCACAGAAACCTTATGAGCACAGCGCCTGCAATTAAATCCGGCAGCCCATTTTAAACCCGCTAAATACGAAAGGCATGTAAAATCTGAATCAAATCGTTTCCGAAAATCTGGCAATGAACATTTTATTAGGTGCATAATCTTATATTTCCAACAAAGCTCTTGTCTCAGTACGTACCCAGTTTATGTAGCCTCGCGGAAAATATGGGTATTCCTATTTAATTATTAAGAGCTGATTATTATGCATATATTGGAGCCTGTTTAACGGGTTCTATCGAGAATGATTTAAATAATATCATCATACCGGAAGAAATGGATTCGATAACTTGTTATTCTTTTGACCAAATTTTCTTCTT
>CAIQUX010000279.1 GCA_903875055.1 uncultured Bacteroidota bacterium | reverse complement strand
TGGCACAGCATTGGAAAGTATACAAAATCTTGTATTAGAATACGAGGTAAAGACCATTTTCACCAATCACGATTATGAACCCTATGCAATTAAGCGTGACCAGGAGATAGAACAATTTCTAAAATCAAAACAGATCCACTTCAAGACTTTCAAAGACCAAGTTGTGTTTGAAAAGGATGAGGTATGCAAAGATGACGGAAAACCCTATACAGTTTTTACACCGTATTCAAAAAAATGGAAGGCCACACTGAATGAATTTTATCTCAAGCCCTATCCCACTGAAATCTATTTTTCGAATTTTATCCAATTCAAGCATCCGTTTCATTTCCCATCCCTACGAGAGCTTGGCTTTAAAAATGAGAACACAACTTTCCCTTCCATTGAGGTTGCTGATGAAGTGATAAACCGATATCATCTGCAACGTGACATTCCGTCAATCGAAGGGACCTCACGTCTTAGTGTTCATCTTCGATTCGGCACCATCAGCATCAGACAACTTGTCTCTAAGGCATTTAAAGTGAATGAGAAATTTCTGAACGAACTGATCTGGCGTGAGTTTTACCAAAGCATACTCTGGCATTTTCCTCATGTGGTGAACGGCTCGTTCAAACCGGCCTACGACACTATACAATGGGCGAATAACAACAATACATTCATGGCCTGGTGTGAAGGGAAAACAGGTTATCCCCTAGTGGATGCGGGTATGCGGCAACTAAACCAAACAGGATGGATGCATAACCGGGTCCGTATGATAGTCGCCTCATTCCTAACGAAACATCTGTTGATTGACTGGCGATGGGGCGAAGCCTATTTTGCAAAAAAACTGATCGACTTCGATCTGGCATCTAACAATGGCGGATGGCAATGGGCCGCAGGATGTGGCGTCGATGCCGCCCCATATTTCAGGATATTCAATCCCTATTTACAAACCTTGAAATTTGACCCAAATTTAGACTATGTCAGGAAATGGGTACCTGAATTTGAAAGCTTTTCTTACCCTAAACCAATTGAGGATCATAAGGAGGCCAGAGAAAAATGTCTGAGAATATACAAGGAGGCGCTTCAATGACGTATTGCCTTCTGTCGGAAAATCGATGATGGAATAAATTACGGCTAAGACCTTTTCCTGTAATTCAGAATGGCCCATGTATTGAACACAAGTCCTACGCCTAGCATCGACCAAAGATGAAAACTGATATCAGACAAGGAACTGCCTTTTAGCATGATCATTCGCATAGCCTTAATGAAATGACTCACTGGAAAACAACCGGAGAGAATCTTAGCCCATTGGGGCATGCTTTCGATACTAGTGAATAATCCGCTCATCATATTCAATACGTTAAGAAAGAAAAATGCAAGCGACATGGTTTGCTGCTGTGTCTCTGAATACGTAGACAACAATAAGCCAAAACCCAGCAAGGCAAACAGAAAAGCAAACAGGCTGACATACATCGTTAAAAAACTTCCGACCGGATAGACATTATAGAAGACATAGCCAATCATCAGACCGACCGTAAATATTACAATCGACAAAACAAAGAAAGGCAATAATTTTCCCAGGATAAAATACTGTTTCTTTATCGGAGTGACATTGATCTGTTCAATGGTACCCATTTCCTTTTCCTTAACCAGATTGAAAGCAGCTTGCATGATACCGATTCCTGTAATCAGATTGACAAGGATACCTGGAACAATAAATAAATAATAATTCATGAACTTATTATACCAGTTGATTGGCATGATGCTGATAACAGGCGCCGGCTCAAACCGCGCCGGCTGAACCCAATGCAGACGAAGTTCAGCATTGAAATCGCTTAGGATAGCAGACAGATAGCCACCGGCTAATCCAGCTTTTACACCTTCAATTGCATTCACTTGCACATTGATCTTTTGCGAACCTTCTCTTACCAGCCCTTGTTCAAATTTATCAGGAATTTCAATGGCGATATCAGCTTTATCTAATTCAATTTCCTTCAAGGCCGCTTCCGTATTCGCACAAATAGCTTCTAATCGAAAATGGCCAGAAGCCGTCACCTTCGTAATCAATTGACGCGAAAAAGACGAATGATCGTGATCCACTATGACCAATGAAATGTTCTTGACAGAATAGTTTGCAGCCATTGGCATCAGGATCAACTGAATAATAGGTGCTATGAACAATGTTCGCAGTAAGCCTTTGCTCCGGAACATCTGTTTAAATTCCTTCTCCAATAAAAAATAAAGCGACCTCATTCTTGTAAACGGATTTTAAATTTTCTGATACTGAGCGTCAACAGGCTGAAGCACATGAAAGTAAGGATCAGCAACTCTTTCCATATAGACTCTATACCCAATCCTTTCAGCATGACATTCTTGATGATGATAAAAAACCAACGTGATGGGACAATGTTTGACAGGATCCTTAAAATTAATGGCATATTCTCGATAGGAAACATAAAGCCCGTAAGCAGCATCGTCGGCAACATCATGCCCATGAGAGAAATCATCATGGCATTCTGTTGTGTTTTAGCCGTTGTCGAAATCAACAGTCCTATTGACAATGAAGTGACAATAAATAAGATGCTCGCAATCAGCAGCAGGATAATATTCCCTTTAATTTCCAGATCCAATAAAGTGACACTCAACAGCAGGATAATCATCAGATTAAAAATGGAAATGATCAGGAAAGGCATGAGCTTGGAAATGATGATATAGATGGGTTTAAATGGTGATACAAGAAGAATCTCCATCGTACCTAATTCCTTTTCTTTCACAATGGATACCGAACTCATCATGGTGCAAACCAGCATCAATACCAAAGCGATGACACCGGGTACAAAATTTGGCGCCCCTTTTAATTCAGGATTATACAACATCCTTACCTCGGGGATGATTTGCATTGGCGCCACTAAGGCCGACTTCTGCTGTAGCTGGTATTCGTTAATAATATTAGTCAGGTAATTTGTGATACTGGTGGCCGCATTCGGGTCGCTGGCATCTGCTATTATCTGAATCTGAGATTTATTACTATGCCTTAATTCCTGAGCAAAGTTTGCAGGAAAAACGACTGCAGCTCTGATCTGATCACGCTTAAATGCCTGTTCAATCCCTCGTTCATTTTCCAGATACATTTTCACCTCGAAATATTTACTTTCATCGATTTTCCGAATAATCTGACGAGTGACCTCATCCTTAGACAAGTCCATGATACCAAGGCTTGTATTTTTGATTTCGTTGGTCAGGGCGAATCCAAACAAGATGATTTGTGCTGTCGGCATCCCGAACAACATGAGTAAGGTTTTTTTATCCCTGAATACATGCTTGAATTCTTTTCGTATGAATGTAAGTAGTTGTCTCATTGATATAGATTTTATTGCTCTGCCCTTTTTGCATTCCTCGCCAATTTATAGAACACATCTTCCATACTGTCAACTTCGAATTGCCGTTTCAGATTCCTGGGCGAATCCAGTGCTTCAATCACGCCATCCACCATAATAGAAACCCTGTTACAATATTCCGCTTCGTCCATATAGTGAGTTGTCACGAATACAGTAACACCACTGTCTGCCGCGTAATAAATAAGATCCCAGAATTGCCTGCGTGTCACAGGGTCCACGCCGCCCGTTGGTTCATCTAAAAAAACGATCTTCGGACTATGCACCAATGAAACCGAAAATGCCAGTTTCTGTTTCCAGCCAAGTGGTAATTCCCTTACCAATTTCTTTGCTTCATTCATCATACCCAATCGCTCCAACAGTTCAATTGTCTTGGCTTTAATCTCCGGGATCTTCAGTCCATAAATTCCGGCGTAAAACCGAATGTTTTCGGCTACAGTCAAATCTTCATATAATGAAAATTTCTGACTCATATAACCGATATTCTTTTTGATTTGTTCAGTCTGTTTATAGACATCGAATCCGGCAATGGTGGCCGCACCCGAGCTTGGGATCGACAGTCCGCATAACATTCTCATCGCTGTTGTTTTACCAGCACCATTCGCACCCAGAAATCCAAAAATCTCTCCTTTATACACGTCAAATGTGAGTTCATTGGCTGCTATGAATTGACCAAAGCGTTTAGTGAGTTTGTTTGTACTGATGACTGCTTCCATTAATTTTCCTTTAAGAGTTTTATAAAGCAGTCCTCAATGGTAGGCATGATTTGATTGATTTCGATCTCACCAAAATCTGATTTCTTCAGGTACGAATACAATTCATCCTTCTTGGAATTGTCCTTTAATGTCAGATGAAGGCTATCGCCAAATGCGAAGCAACTATTCATATTGTCATAGGCTCTCATCGTAACAAGAAGTTTATACATCTTTGGCGAGCTTAACGAATACAATATATCTCCAAACGAAGCGACAATATGCGCAGGCGTATCAATCGATAAAATCTGACCATTTTGCAATAACGCTATGCGATCACACAATCCTGCCTCATCCATATAAGGTGTACTGACCAGAATAGTCAGTCCCTGATTTTTCAATTTCTTCAACATATCCCAAAATTCTCTTCTTGATACTACATCGACTCCTGTGGTTGGTTCATCCAGAAATAAGACATCAGGTTTATGAATCAAGGCACAACATAAGGCTAATTTTTGTTTCATACCTCCGCTTAGTTTTCCGGTACGACGGTCTTTGAATGGCTCTATCTGCACATAGATATCTTTGATCAGGTCATAATTCTCTTCGATGCTCGTATTAAAAACAGTGGCAAAAAATTCAAGGTTCTCTTCGATGGTCAGGTCCTGATAGAGCGAAAAGCGCCCGGGCATATAACCTATATGATTCCTTATATTCTGAAAATCATTCACAATATCATATCCATTCACTGTCGCTATGCCACTATCAGGCAACAACAAGGTCGTGAGCATCCTGAAGATTGACGATTTTCCGGCTCCGTCGGGACCGATCAGTCCGAACAGTTCACCATCCTTGACTTCAAATGAAATATCATTCACCGCCTTGACAGTGCCCTTGTTATAGGTCTTAATTAAATGCTGAACTGTAATCAACTCAATTGTTATTTTTAAACGTCAAGAATATTCATGAATTGAATCATTTGAATTTCACTTCACCATACATTCCAATCTTCAGGTAACCGTCATTTCTCACTCTTACTTTGATTGCATATACCAAATTCGCCCGTTCATCTTTAGTTTGTATTGTCTTAGGTGTAAATTCAGATTTGGCGGCTATCCATGAAATAGTACCGGTATATTTTTTAAAATCATTTTTACCATTATCAATCAGGACATTCACTTGCTGACCGAGACTTACCTGTGGCAATTGGAGACCGCTGATATACGCTTTCAATGTAATAGTATCTAAATTGGCAATTTTAAACAATGCTTTTCCAACAGTTGTCATCTCACCTTCATAAGCATACTTGGTCAATACGGTCCCTTTAATCGGGCTAAGGATTTGCCCCTTATCAATCTGATTCTGAATCTGTGCCACCGATTTTTGAAGTGGTGATTGTTCACTTAAGATGCTACGGTTTTGAGTATTTATATTGCTCAGGTAGAGTTTAAGTTGTTGTTTGGTCACTTCAAGTTGCTTGTTGAGCTGATCGATGGACGAATTGATATCATCCAATTGCTTCTGAGTGGCTGCATCTGCTGCCAATAGATTCGACATTCGTATACGTTCATGTTGCAACTGACTCATCTGCGATTCCTGCAAAGCCAATTGCCTTTTTACAAGTTCTGTCTGTGCCTGTGGATCGTTTGTCTTCAGGCTAAGGGCATGAATACTTGCTTCCACCTGTGCGACTTTCAACTTATCACCCGATACATCAATCTGACCTAACAGTGCATTTTTCTCAAGGTTATCACCCTCGCTTACTTTAAAGGATATGAGTTTACCTGATTGTTCGGAGGAAACAATGACCTCATCTGCCTCAAATGTCCCGGAAGCATCGGACGTAAATGTATTCCTGCAAGCACTAAACATCAGGACTGTAATACCAGTTAGAATAAAAAATAGTTGTTTCATATGATAATCTTTCATGTTAATTACCTGCGGTGTTTTGTAAATTATATTGAGCTATTAATAATTGAATCTGATGCAAGACTTTGGCCTGCCTTGCCTGATCTTCTGCATTCACCTCCCTGATATAATCATTGGTCGTGATGATGCCATTTTCAAGTTGTATACCGGATGTCTGTTTCACTGATGTCCTCAGACCGACCAATTCATCATCACTTTGTAGCAGTTCATTCAATTTGGCAATCTCATTGCTTTGTTGCTTTTCTATCAGCTTTGAATTGAATAAGAAGAGTTCCCGTTGAATATCATTTGATTGTCTATCTAAATGTAGCAGTGACCTTTCATTTTTACCGGTGTATAGATTCATCAATGACCAATTTAACCTAAGGCCTCCAAGATAGTATGGACTGAACGAATTGGAAATCATATTCAACGGATTTGGCTTACCAGCACCTGCCTGCAGAAAAATACTTACATGAGGGATATTCCTATTCCTGACAATTCGTTCCTGCAAAGCATAACTTGTATGCTTATTATCAAACATTTTTAACTCAGGTCTGTTGTTTGTTGAAGCCAATGAGAGAACCGGTGGTGTCATAACACGTGTATTGCCGTCTATCTTCTTATTGATAAAATACCCAAGCATATCCGCACATGCGTTGCGCTGTGACTTCAATTCAATCGCTCGCTGATTATTTCTTATCAGTTCCGCTTTTATCTTATCAAGGCTGCTTTTATAATCCACGCCATTTTGAATCGCAGATTCCACTCGCTTCCTGCCGGCTTCGAGATCGGTTGTAACCAATTTGTTCAAACTCAACTGCTCATCCACCAACAAGATACCGAAATACAATTGATTAATCCTATCCCTAATCTTATACAAATCAACATCAACACTTTGATGTTGGATTTCAGCATTCTTTTCAGCTAATTCCTTCTGGTCTCTGATCGTGAATAACTCCGTTATCGGCTGGGCTATATCGGCATAAGCCTTATATTGGTCCTTTGAAGGAGCATCAAATTTCAGACCTGGCAAACTAATCTTGATCGCGGTGACATCAGATTGATATGTTGCTTGTGCATTGAGTATTACCTGAGGAAGTATTCCTTTGGTAATATTCGAAACAGTATATGCAGCCGATTTGGAAATCAATTCTTGCTGCCTGATCAAAGAGTAATTATCGTTGGCAAGGGAATAACATTCTTCTAGTGTCAAAATTTGCTGTGACTGAGCATGAAGCTGAATCAGCAGGCAAAACAGTAGCCAAGGTATTTTACTTTTCATGTTGTGCCTTATGGTATCTAATAATTTCATGTTTCTTGAATCATTTTATTTTTCCAACATCGATTTTATCCATACAGGAATCAGTTGCCGGCGCTCCATCATCAATTCCACAAATTCCTTTTCATTGATCTGTGCCCGTTTTTTCAGAAGCGGACCAATCATAAATGGGAATATTATCAAACCGATCAGGTTGGAAATGACATGAGCCGGATGGATGGGTTTAATTTTTTTTTGTGCAATCAAATCCTTTATCTGATTGACAAATACTTTCCTTGACTTGCTAATCATATCCTGCTCATTGTTGACAAAATCCATTTCCGTACTTGAATAGATCGTTGACACGATAAACATAGGCAAGTCTCTGTGCGCGATAAATTCATCGATATAATAGTTTGCTAACCTCTCAATTTTCTGATATGCATCTAAATCTGTTCTTCCAAACAAATCAGAGATTCCCTGTTTGAATGAGGCCATATTTTCTTCCATAATGATATCATATAACTTCTGCTTACTTCTGAAATAATAATTCATCAACGCCAGATTGATGCCAGACTTCTCAGCAATTTCACGCGTTTTGGTTTCAGCAAAACCTTTTTGCGTAAACAGCGTTCTGGCTGCTTCCTTTATTTTCTGTTCTGTCGAGTAATCTTTTTCGTTATTTAATTTTCGTGCCAATTTGTTATTTTGAAACTGCACAAAGATAGAGCTTCATTTATAATTTAAACATTTTTTTTAATCATTTGTTTAAATCATTAAATTAAACGATCCATTCATTTTGGCTTTTAAACACTAAGCTATTTTCAGTCTTTTAAACGTACATTTATATTTAGAAAATAAAATCACATGCCTTACCCTTATCAGATTCAAACCATCAAACAGTATCATGACGCGTACAGGCAAAGTATTGAGAATCCGGAAAAATTCTGGGGCGAAATCGCTTCATACTTCCGTTGGAAGAAGCATTGTGACAATATCCTCGAATGGAATTTCACTGAACCTAAAATTGAATGGTTCAAAGGCGGACTTTTAAACATCACTGAAAATTGTCTGGACCGTTGGGCAGAGATACAACCTGACACACCAGCTATCATCTGGGAAAGTAATGATATTGAAGAGCATCACCGTGTGCTATCCTATAAAGAATTATTATTTAAAGTCAATCAATTCTGCCATGTCCTGAAAAATAATGGCGCCAAAAAAGGAGACCGTATCTGTATCTATATGCCTATGGTACCGGAACTGGCCATTGCAGTGCTTGCTTGTGCACGAATAGGTGCCATTCATTCAGTGATCTTCGGAGGATTCTCGGCGCAAAGTATCGCTGATCGTATCAACGATGCGCAATGCAATATAGTAATCACGGCAGATGGCGGTTATAGGGGCAACAAAGAAATTCCGTTAAAGAATGTAATTGACGACGCCCTTGTCCAATGTTATTCTGTCAAGAAAGTGATCGTGTTAACGCGAACCAGAACACCAATCAGTATGATCAAAGGACGAGATTCCTGGTGGGAAGATGAAATAAGAAAGGTTGAAACAGCTGGTAATCCTTTTTGCGAAGCTGAAGCTATGGAGTCCGAGGATGAGCTGTTTATCCTCTACACATCAGGTAGCACAGGCAAACCTAAAGGTGTGGTTCATACTTGTGCCGGCTATATGATTTATACCAATTATACTTTTGTGAACGTATTCCAGTATAAACCTGGTGACATTCACTTCTGCACGGCAGATATAGGTTGGATAACCGGTCATAGTTATATAGTCTACGGTCCACTTTCAGCTGGTGCCACCACGTTGATGTTTGAAGGCATCCCAACCTGGCCGGATGCAGGAAGGTTTTGGGATATAGTCGATAAATTCAAGGTTAATATTCTGTATACGGCTCCAACCGCTATTCGCAGCCTGATGAGTTTTGGGACAGATCTTATAAAAAACAAAGATTTAAGTTCACTTAAAGTTTTAGGGAGTGTGGGCGAACCCATCAATGAGGAGGCGTGGTATTGGTTTCATGAACATATCGGAAAAGGCAAATGTCCTATCGTCGATACATGGTGGCAAACCGAAACAGGTGGCATCCTCATTTCGAGTCTTGCCGGCATCACCCCACAAAAACCATCATATGCCACATTACCAATGCCTGGTGTACAGCCTCTGCTTGTCGATGAAAATGGCATTGCAATTCCGGGTGGTGAAGCATCATCAGGCGAATTACCATCACAAACAGTAAGTGGTAATTTATGCATTAGTCACCCATGGCCGGGCATTATACGTACAACATACGGCGACCATGAACGTTGCAGATCGACCTATTTCTCAGCCTACTCTAACCTTTACTTCACAGGCGATGGATGTCTTCGCGATACAGAAGGTAATTATCGGATTACAGGACGTGTAGATGATGTGCTGAATGTCAGCGGTCATCGAATTGGAACAGCCGAAGTTGAAAATGCCATCAATATGCACACTGGAGTTGTTGAAAGTGCTGTGGTCGGTTATCCGCATGATATAAAAGGGCAAGGCATTTATGCCTTTATCATTTTCAATGGCATTATGGAGGATAAGAATCTGATTTCTCTGGATATAAACCAAACCGTTTCACGCATCATTGGTGCCATTGCTAAGCCTGATAAGATTCAGTTTGTAAACGGCTTACCTAAAACTCGAAGCGGTAAAATAATGAGGAGGATTCTTCGGAAAATTGCTGAAGGTGAAACAGACAATCTGGGTGACATTTCAACCTTGCTTGACCCTGCTGTCGTGGAGGAAATCAAGAATGGAAGATTATCATAATATCGACCAGGGTTTATTTCTTTAAAGAAACCATATTTAATTATTAAGAGCTGATTATTATGCATATATTGGAGCCTGTTTAACGGGTTCTATCGAGAATGATTTAAATAATATCATCATACCGGAAGAAATGGATTCGATAACTTGTTATTCTTTTGACCAAATTTTCTTCTT
>CAIQUX010000278.1 GCA_903875055.1 uncultured Bacteroidota bacterium | reverse complement strand
CTCATGGCTGTTCTTTTCCTATCGGGAATGACGGCCTGGGGACAAACTCCGGTTCCGATGGCCACTCAGCCGGGCCTTTCGTACACGGAAAACTTTAATGACATCACCAACTGGACAGCAGCCTTTGCTTCTGGAATCGGCGCTAACCGTTGGAGCTCTGTCGCAGTAAATGCGACTGGGACTATTCCAAGTGCCACCCGTATCACTACAGCGACAGCAATTTTTGTAACAACTACATCAGGTGGTGTTCAAAAGGGAACGGGCAATATTGTCCTATTGGCTACTGGTTCAACTGACAACACTTCATCTGTGGCTGTTGATTTTTTTATGAATTTCACGGGTGTAAATGCAGGGACAATGAGTTTTGATGCCGCTTCAATCGCGAACAGTACCGGTAACCGAAATGCCACTATGCATGTTTATGCCACTGTTGATAATGTTAACTGGACTGAGTTGACAGGAACAAACCTTCCTTATGCAGCCACTAATAATGTGGCCGGAAGTGCTTCAATCAGCAATATCGCCTTGCCTGCCAGTTTTAACAGTAGTGCAACAGCCCGTTTGCGTTTTTATGTGAATAACGGTGTTGGAGGAACAACAGGAAGTCGTCCAAAAATCTCAATCGATAATCTGACCATCACAGCTATCAACCCTACTGCTGTTCCTGTGGTTACCAGTAATTCAGCCACAGCCACTGTTGGCGTGCCTTTTTCATATTACATATCAGCAACCAATGCACCTGCAGGTTATAATGCCACTTCATTACCTTTCGGTTTAAATATCAATACTACGACAGGACAAATTTACGGTACGCCAACAACTGCCGCTGCAAGCTTAGCCATCCCAATTGAAGCTTCGAATGCAAATGGTCCTGGATCGGGCACGTTGACATTGACCGTTAATCCTGGAAGCCAGACTATCGCTTTCGTAGCTCTGCCAACTGTGACATATGGTGACGCACCTTTCAATCTGAGCGCAACAGGCGGCGCCTCAACCAGTCCTGTAACTTTTGCCAGTTCTGATCCTTTTGTGGCCTCTGTAACAGGAAATACGGTGACGATAGTTGGTGCAGGTACTGCCAATATAACAGCCTCGCAAGCCGGAGATGCGAATTATAATGCGGCGACAGACGTGGTTAGAGTATTAACGGTGAATCAGGCACCTCAAACGATTACCTTCGGGTCTCTTCCGGTTAAACTGACAACTGATCCGAGCTTCGCATTAACAGCAACCGGCGGACCTTCAGGGAATACGGTTACCTATAGCAGCTCGAATACTTCAGTAGCAAGTATTGCCGGTAACATAGTTACTATTGCTGGTGCTGGGTCAACCATCATAACCGCTTCACAGGCTGGCAATGCCAATTATCTTCCGGCGGCCAGTGTATCACAAACACAAATAGTGAATCTGGCAGGTTTGTTGCCACAAAGTATCAGTTTTAGCTCACTTCCATCATTAACGTATGGTGTTTCACCTGTGTCATTGACAGCTACCGGTGGTGCTTCAGGAAATCCTGTGACCTACACAAGTTCAAATACCAATGTCATCAGTATAACAGGAAATGTGATGACGGTATTAAGGCCTGGTTCATCTGTCATCACGGCTTCTCAGGCAGGTAATTCTACTTATGAGCCCGCTCTAAATGTGACTCAGACTCAGGTGGTCAATCCTAAGGAACTGACAGTGCCTGGCGCAGCCGCTTTCAATAAAGTATATGACGGCAATAACACAGCCACACTTTTCAATCTTACATTATCAGGTGTCGTGTCTGGAGATATTGTCAACGTGAGTGGTGGTGGAATTTTTGCTTCTCAAAATGTCGGCACTGGAATTTCTGTTGCTGGAAACTTAACTCTTGCAGGTGTCGATTCTTCTAAATACACGCTGACTCAGCCGTCAGGTTTGACAGCTGATATTACACCTGCGCCTCAGACCATTGTATTTGGAGCTATTCCTGCCAAAACATATACATCGGCTCCTTTTGTTTTGACAGCTACCGGTGGAACTGTTAGCAATCCGGTGATATTTACGAGTAGTAACCCTCTTGTAGCTACTATTTCTGGTAATACAGTCACTATCACTGGTGTTGGTACTACCAATATTACTGCCTCGCTTGCTGCAGATTTAAATCATGATGCCGCAACGGATGTGGTGCAAGTATTGACAGTCAATCAAGCATCACAATTTATCACATTTGCCACATTGCCTAACAAGCAAGTTGGAGATCCGGCCTTTACGTTGACAGCGACGGGTGGAGCTTCTGGCAACCCTATAACTTATGTGAGTTCAAACCCATCTGTGGCCTCTGTATCCGGAAATGTAGTGACTGTTGTCGGAATCGGAACCACAACGATTACAGCATCTCAAACAGGCAATATCAATTTTCTGGCGGCTACCGATGTTGCCAGATCATTGACAGTAACGTATCCAATTTTAGCGGCTTGGGATTTCTTTGGTCAAAATACCATAGCCACCATGGCAGCCACAACGTTCAATTCAAATCTGGTTTCAACTAATAATCTGAATAAAGTCACCCGTGGAGATTCAGCCGCTGCCAGTGCTGGTGGAAATTCATTCAGAACGGTAGGATTTAAAAATAACGGTATCTCGACATCAAATGCCGATTATTTCCAAACGACCTTAAAAGCCACACCGGGACATTCTCTTTCACTTTATTCCATTAATGCGAATTTTGCAGGTACGACGACATATGTAGTGACACCAGGTGTGTCATCGCAATTCGCTTATAGCTTGGACGGAACGAACTATACGTTAATCGGTACTCCGTTTGTGACTGTTGGGACGCCAGCTAGCTCGCCTTTGATTGATCTGACTTCAATCAGCGCATTGCAAAATGTACATGAATCAAAAACCGTTACATTCCGATACTATGCCACCGGACAAACTGCTACCGGAGGATGGGGCTTTACTTCAGCTGCGTCTGGTACCAATGGATTAGCCTTCGGAGGTGATATTCATCTTTGTGTTCCAGTTACGAATACAACGAATGTGACTATTTGTGCAAGCGCATTGCCATACACTTGGGGATCACAAAGTATCACAGCAGGGGGTACTTATACAAACACAGCGATCAATTCAACAGGCTGCGATTCAATAGAGGTGTTGAACCTGACAGTCAATTCTTGTGCAAATAGCATCCTGAATCTGAAGTGCTTTATCCAGGCTTATTATTCAACAGATATTAGTATGATGGTCCCTGTTTTGGCGAATCAGTCCGAAAATTCAACGCCAACCGCTTGTGACTCGATTGATGTAGAATTGCATGATGCCAATTTCCCTTATGGTGTAATCAATAGTTTTCGTTCAGTGTTGAATCAAAATGGAACGGCAGAATGCTCATTCCCGTCTTCGCTTACAGGAAATTACTACATCGCTGTCAAACATAGAAATGCGATCCAGACATGGAGTGCCTTGCCGGTTTCTTTCGCCACTTCACCAATCAATTATGATTTCAGTAATGCAGTGTCAAAAGCTTATGGCGATAATATGATTGAAGTAGAATCTGGCGTTTGGGGTTTCTATAGCGGCGATATCGTGGTGGATGAAAATATGGATTTGCTTGATCTTGGTTATCTTGAAACTGATATCAGTAATTTCGCTTATGGATATTTGTCCACTGACCTGAATGGTGACGGTAATGTCGATTTGCTAGATAGCGCACCGATGGAAGCAAATATCAGCAACTTCATCTTCTCGAATCATCCTTAATAAATCAACTCGTTTATTCTAATTGGTTATAAAAAAATCGTCCGGATCATCCGGACGATTTTTTTATAACCAATGTGATATTGTGGGCAGACCCAATTCTTTGGGATATATACAGAAGTAATTGCTGATGGTTATTTTGTTTAGAACAAATGAAGCAGAGCGAAGTTTGGTCTATTACACAATTCCAATCAGTATGAAAACCTTCTGCCGGATAATCGATTACTTAGGGCTTGCTGAAAAAGTCTGAAGTGCATCAGGTACGAGCCGGCAAAACGAAGCTGTATTGATATACTGCGAGTTGCAGCCGGTGAAGTAGATGGTGTGCTTCATGCTAACGAAATTGTGGAAGGTTTCGTAATTGCTGAGGTGCAAGCTTATTGAACTTATTGTCTACAATGTCATGCACCTTAGTGCACTGCTTTTACGCTGAAATATGAAATCATCCTTAAATTGAGTGCTTTTCAGCGGGCCCTACTTAATACGTTAAGCTGCTTAGCATGCTTGGTCTTGAAACGAGATGTTCCGTATTGAATGAATATGAATGTAGTAATCCTTTGCTGCTTACTCTTCCGTTTCGATTTCTTCACCTGAGAACTCACGCCCCATCACGATATTGAAGATTTGCTGAGGCTGATGATAGATGTTTTTATTATAACGGTTCCCTAACACGATGATGGTGAAATTGTCCTGAATGAATCGATAGAAACAAGTATTGTTACCATGCCACCATCCATTATGATAGATGACTTTCACCCCATCAGGATAGTTGAGCATTCGCCAGGCAAGTCCATAATTTTTGATGCCAGGTTTTTCAAAGCTATTCGGTGTGTACGCTTCTTTTAATGTGGAAGGCTTGATAAACTTTCCTGAATAAAGTGCCTGATCCCATTTGTATAAATCTTTTACTGTGCTGTAAACGCCTTTATCGCCAACCACACCGTCGAGATGCATCTCAGGTTCTAACTGCCATTTGTAATTGTAACAAAACGAAGCCGTGCAGACACGTTCCTCATTCGGGTTGATGACAAAGGTATTATCCATGCCTATAGGAGTGAAGACGTACTTTTTCATGAAGTACCTGAACTTCATGCCACTTATATTTTCAACAATGGAAGCCAGAATCGCAAAATTTGAATTACTGTATTTGAAAGCAGTATTGGTCGGAAAATTTTGTTTTGGTTTCTTGATGGCAAACAGGCTCAGGATATCATTGTTATCAAGATACAACTTGTCGGCCGGCTTGTTGGCAAATTTCACATAATCAGGCAGGCCGCTGCGATGATTGAGCAACATGCGTATCGTGATATCTTTATAAGGGAACGTTGGTAAATAGGTTGTCACCAGATCATCAAAGGCAAGTAATCCTTTGTCTTTTAATAGCATGATAGCGCCACCAGTCAATGTTTTGGAGGTCGATGCCAATTGACTTTGCGTTTCAGGTGTCCATATGGCGCCGCTCTCTTTCTGGCTTACGCCATAATAACGTTCGTAAAGGATTTTACCCTTATACCCGACCAACACACTGCCGTTGAAACCTCCTGAAATCTGACGTTGATAGAACGTGTCCAGATTGTGAATCATCTGTTTGAATGAGGCCTCATTGGTGTCATTATAACTGAGTGTGACCCGACTAAATCGCGGCACAGAATCAGGAATCGCTGCCTGACTGCCATTTCTGAAATCACAGGAAACCAGGATGAAGATTAGGAAAGAGGTGACAACAGTTTTCAGAGTTTTTTTACGCATGTCAACAAAAATAATTTAATATAATCTTACGGAGTTGTTAAAATATCAAGGTGATTGTGAATAATAATAATCAGAAGTAGGGCACGTATTGCAAGTGCTTAGAACAATAGACATGGCTGTGGAATTGGGTTCTTGAACATCTTTCCAGCAACGGTTATTTCGTCATCACACTTTTCATCGGTTCCAATAATTCCGCTTCCGTTTTTTTAAGTCCAAGTATGGTGAGTTGTAAGACCATCACTTCGTTCATATCGGTATCATTCAGATTTCGTAACTCATCAAAAAGTTCACGATGCATGTTACGGATTTTGCGAAGCAAGAAAAAAGTAACCGTGTCATTCACATCCTGAATATAGGTCATCTCCTTGGTGGGCGTGAGGATATGATGTTTTTCCTGCCAGCCGGCACTGAGTTCATACGGAAAATAAAGTGCTTCGATGACAGCTGTCCGTATCTCTTCATTATCGTGATAGGTAAAGAATTTTTCTTCCGGAAATTGCAACGATTCATCCAAATACGCATAATACGTATGGTAAATTTTCATCCAGGGCTGATTCTGAAAATCAGCATTGCCCACCTTTACGCGGATATAATCTGCTATACTCATCTTGTCGTCAAATGGCTTGTTGCCATTCTCAAGAAGGATGCGAATCAAACCTCTTTCCTGCAAATAATCGCGTTGAAGCAATTCGTTGATATCCGGTTGGATATGTATCTGTTCCGGACTCGCCTGCTGCGCCAGCGTATCGATTTCCTTCTTGTTGGCATAATCCTCCTTGCCAAGTTTCTCTCGTATCTTTTTATTGACAAGGGCAATCAATCCGGCTTCATCAATCTGCAGCAGTTGTGAACAACGGCGTATATAATCCTGCTGCTTGGTAAATTCCTCTACCTTATTGATCTTCGATAATGTTTCGGCAATATCATTGATCAACTCTGATTTCTTGATCGTATCATCTTTGGCTTCTTTCAGCGAAGCTTCGAGTTTGAACAGGATGATATCCTTCTTGTTGTTTTTAATATAGACATTGAATTGCTCAACACCCACTGCCTGCACGTAACTATCCGGATCATGATTGTCGGGTAGCAATACCACCTGCACGTTCAGTCCTTGCTCAATAGCCATATCCAAACCTCGCACAGCTGCTTTGATACCGGCTGCATCACCATCGTAGAGGATGGTCAGGTTTTTTGTATATCGTTTGATCAACTTAAGCTGATCTTCAGTAAGGGAGGTGCCGCTGCTTGCCACCACGTTTTCAATTCCTGTCTGATGCAGGGAAATGACATCGGTATACCCTTCTACCAAAAAGCATTCATTGAGCGTGCTGATCGAATTCTTTGCAAAATAGATGCCGTACAGTGTCTTGCTCTTATGATAGATTTCGTTCTCAGGCGTATTGATATATTTCGGTGCCTTCTCATTGGTCTTTAAAATACGAGCACCAAAACCAAGCACTTTGCCACTTTGATTATGGATAGGAAAGATGACACGTCCACTGTAAATACTCTGCAGTTTGTCATGCCGGTCATACACCAGCCCTGCCTTCACCAACAGTTCTTTGCTATAACCCTTTGCAATGGCCTCTTTGGCCAATTGGTCGCGGTCTTCAAGACAATAGCCGAGCTGGAATTTCTCAATGGTTTCCTTTCTAAAGCCCCGTTCCTGAAAATACGAAAGTCCGATGGCTTGACCTTCCTCAGTATCTGTCAAAATCGTATTGAAGTACGCGGCTGCATAGGTGTTGACAATTCTCAGACTTTCTTCGATCTGCTGTTGCTCTCTGGCTTCATTCGAAAGTTCGGTTTGCTCTACTTCAATATGATAGCGCTTGGCCAGCCAGGTGATGGCTTCGGGATAGGAAAGCTTTTCGTGCTCTTGCACAAAGGTGATGACATTGCCTGCCTTGCCGCAACCGAAACATTTGTAAATACCCTTGGTCGGTGATACCGTGAACGAAGGCGTTTTTTCGTTGTGAAAGGGGCAATTCCCCAAATAATTGGCGCCCCGTTTCTTGAGTTTGATAAACGAACCGACCACATCGAGCAAGTCGGCGGCATCATTGACCTTTTGTATGGTGGATTTTGAAATCACAGAGCAAAAGTAAGAACAAGTTAATGGATAAACTACTTTGAATAATTTTTATGGGGTCAGCGGTGGTACTTTATTCAGCTGTTGGGCGATGGCACCATTCATCTTCAGATACTTTACTCAGCGGAATCCCCTCAACAATTTTGCACTGATGTATCTTTCTGTAAAAAGATGGTCCGTTGCAAACTGTTTGGTGCATCTTTTTGCAGAAAGATGGTCCGTTGCAAACTGTTTGGTGCATCTTTTTATAGAAAGATGGTCCGTTGCAAACTGTTTGGTGCATCTTTTTCCAGAAAGATGGTCCGTTGCAAACTGTTTGGTG
>CAIQUX010000277.1 GCA_903875055.1 uncultured Bacteroidota bacterium | reverse complement strand
GTCTGTTTTCTCAAACGATTCACTTACTTTGAGGGTATACTCAGATTTACTCATTTCGCATTTTGTTTGCCCAAAATGTGTCAAGTTTTTTTAGGAGAGGACAAGTCAGTTGAGCTCGGAGGTACAAATTGGCAGCTTTTGGGTGGGGAGGGGTACCCTAGGGGGTGGGGGTACCCACCTCAAACCTGTACTTTTGTCAGGAATTCAGAAGAATAGAACTTAAAGTGGTTGTGCCATTCCGTTTCGTGAGAACACGAAATCCGAGACGGTGAAAGCAAATGGAATAAACTAACATAGGTTAGGGAACAATCTGAATTTCAGTTATAGATTTGACACTTACAAAAAGCAGATGAAACGAAGAGATTTCTTACGAGCAATGATGGGGCTGAGTGCTGGCGCGATATGCCTGTCCATTCCGGGTGCATTATTCGCTGAAACCGAAATCGAAGATCATTGGCAGCCTATTCTGGAACTGGCAAGGTGGTGCCCAAGTGTACACAACCTGCAACCTCATCGCGTAAAAATCATCAATGCGCGGGAGCTGGATATATATTACGATCCCTCCCATTTATTGCCATATGGCGATCCACATTCCATTTTTGCCACAGTGGCTATGGGTATATTTATCGAACATATTTCTATCGCGGCAGCTGCCTATAGACTGCAAGCCGAGATCAGCAAGGTATATGATGCTATTGACCATCAGCAAAGCGGAATTACGCCGTTTGCCCGTATTCGATTAGTGCCTCAAACCGTTCCGGATCCTTTAGAACCCGAACTGATTCTGAAAAGAAGAACGGCCCGATCACATTATAACGGAAAACCTCCCGATCCGGAATTGTTGCAAAAATTGCAGGGGGAATCAGCCTTGAGGGGTATGGAATTTAATTCCTCAACTGATAAAAGTTTGGTGGATCTGATTCTGAAGCAAAATGAAAATACCCTCTTCGAAGATCTTCATGCCACAGAAATGCGAAATGAACTTGACCATTTATTTCGCTATTCAAAAAAAGAAGCCCAGGAACATCGCGATGGACTATGGAGTCGTTGCATGGGATTCCCCGGGGCCTTGATGAAATCACTGTTCAGGCATTTTGACACCTGGGACAGGAGGGAGTTGAAAAATATGATCAGCGGGTTATACCGGAAATCTTTCCAAGGAACTACAACCATAGGCTGGGTGACAGGCAAATTTGATGACACGTCGGACTACCTTCATTTTGGTAGGCTCATGGCAAGAAACTGGTTGCTGATTACAAAATATGATGCCTATATCCAACCCTTTGGTTCACTGCTCACAAACAAGGTGGCCTATAAGGCTTTATCCGATAAATTAACTATTCCTTACGGGAAAACGATTTGCATGATCTTTCGAGTAGGCTATAGCAAAATCCCTGTAAGAAGTTATCGTTTACCACTCAATCAATTGATTATACCATGAACACCATAAAACATTTGCTTCTGATTGTCTATGCCCGCATCCTGCATCTTGTCAGGAGGGTACTAATGTCTTCTCCTATATGGATGAAACTGATTTATTTGCCGGGCATTAATGGCTTACGAATATTCAGCGCGTATGCGAAAGCGTATGAACAATTTGTATGGGCAAAACGGAAGGTGCCCGCCTATAGGAATTTTCTTGAACAACAGGGATTTACGCGGATGAGATTCGATGGAATGAGACCTATGCTGGAAGAAATCCCATTTACTGATAAAGAAAATTATGTCAAACAGTATGGCATTGCAGATCGTTGTATCAATGGAAAAATACCCGATCAGGAAGTGGTGATCGATGAATCATCAGGCAGCAGTGGAATTCCAACAAACTGGGTCAGGGGAAAACGCGAACGGGAGATGAACAGTAAAATAATTCGCTTAGGGATACGCACCCTCTACCCGGATGTACCATTGTTTGTTATCCATGCCTTCGCGCTTGGTCCATGGGCCACCGGTGTGAATGTGACTATGAGCTGTGTGAAGTTTTCGAAACTGAAATCACTCGGTCCTGACAAAGCCAAGATTATCAATACGCTGAAATCCTTTGGCAATGATCATCATTACCTGATCATGGGCTATCCTCCGTTTTTAAAATCGTTGGTAGAATCAGATGAAGTAAACTGGCATGACTACAACATCACCCTGATATTCGGCGGAGAGTCGATGACAGAAGGTATGCGGGATTATCTTTTAAGTAAGGGAATCAAACATGCCTATAGTTCATATGGTGCCTCGGATATCGAACTGAATATGGCGTTTGAAAGTGAATTTAGCATTTCGCTTCGTCGCTTGCTACGAGAAAACGAGAGCTTACGTAAAAGAATCTTGAAATATCCGGGACCTTTGCCCATGGTTTTTCAATACAACCCGGCCGATTTTTTCATCGAGGTTTCAACTGCAGGTGAATTGATTCTTACCATTTGCCGTGAAGGCTATATCTCGCCTAAGATCCGATACAATATACATGATACCGGACATACCCTTTCATACAAGGATTTGCTAAAGGCTTTACATGAATGTGGTATCTCCGGTGATCGATTGGTAAAACCGAAAACAGATTTACCCTTGTTATTCCATTATGGCCGTTCAGATAATACTGTTT
>CAIQUX010000276.1 GCA_903875055.1 uncultured Bacteroidota bacterium | reverse complement strand
TTTGGAAACAAGTTTTCAAATTTCTGGTTTAAGTTAGAGACAGGCGTGAATATGCCGGATACACAAAGTGGTTTTAGAATGTATCCTATCTATCAATATAAGGACAAACATTTCTTCACGAAGAAGTATGAATTTGAAATTGAGATCATCGTTCGAAGTTCATGGATGTCGATTCCAGTGATTGCCGTTCCAATAAGAGTCTATTATCCCAAACCAGAAGACAGGGTTTCTCATTTCAGACCATTGAAAGATTTTGTTCGTATTAGCGTCCTTAATTCAGTGCTGGTGATAGTCGCCTTTCTATATATCAAACCAAGGAACCTTATCATCACGCCGCTCCGTCAGAAAGGTGTCAAGAAGGGACTAAGGGAATTATTATTCAATCCGGCTGAATCTTCTTTTGAACGTGCTGCTTCAGTAGGTTTCGGTGTCTTCATGGGCATCGTTCCTATTTGGGGATTTCAATTATTGGTAGGGATACCATTAGCCATCATGATGAAAATGAACAAGACCTTATTCATACTGGCGGCCAATATCAGTATCTTTCCTCCAGTGATTTGGGCGGCTAGTCTGGCCACAGGAAAGTTACTCTTCAGAAACCCGAATTGGAAGATCGATTTTCATCAATTGAAATGGGAACAGGTTGTTCAAACCGGGAAAGAGTTCTTTATTGGTGGAACTGTATTGGCCGTTGTTGGTGGATTATTGACGTTCATCATTACTTATCTGCTGTTGACATGGCGAATGAAACATAAAAACAAGATCAATATTTCAGCGTAAAGTGTTGCTTTTCTTTGAAGTCTTTTCTGTAGAAGATCAATCCGAAAAAGAACAGATCAATGCTCAGTCTGACTCGTTGATCTAAATGAATGGTCTGCCAGGCTTTATGCATTCCCCGGCTCCAATGAATATCATCAAAAATAAGCAGCGTATCGTCTTTGATAAAAGGCATAATTTCGTTGAAATATTTGATGGTTGCTTCTTCCCGGTGATTACCATCGATCATGATCAAGTCAAACGGTGGATTTTGTTGAAGAATAGGGGAGAGCACATCATCAAAATTCCCTTTCAGTTGACGGATATTATTGAGAGAAAGGGTTTCGAATGTTTCTGCCGCTTTGTCAGCGATTTCGTTGCTTCCTTCAATGGTGATAACCTGACCGTTTTTTGCTGCACTTGCTATATATGAAGTGCCGATGCCGAGAGAAGTGCCAAGCTCCAGCATGTTTTTACATTGATATTTTTCAACTATCCTGAAAAGAAGTTTTCCGAATTTTTCATTTCGTCCTGCATTTTTTGCGATGTCTATTATGCTACGTTGCTTTACGCTTCCATGTAAAGAACCCGCTCCTAAATCTTCCACATTGATCAAAGTAGCATCCTGAAGTAATTCTTCCCGTAAGGATTTGATCTCATCGAAGGCATAAAAGGTACGCTGATCCTTCAATACTGTTTCGATAAAATCATACACAAAAGGGGAATGGATACCATGTGCTGTTTTGGCCTTCAATCGATACGACAGATATTGTTTCAGTAGAAAAAGGTGTTTCATCAATGAATGCTTGCTTTTTCATAGACTTCGAATGTCATATCAACATGGTTCTTTTCATCCGATTTTCTTTCTTCGGAAGAAATTAGTTTCCATTGATTCATATCAATGACTGGAAAGAAGGCTGTGCCATTCTCAATATGAATATCGACGCGGGTGATGTATAATTTATCTGTCAGATGGATGGTTTGGCTATAGATCGTATCGCCACCGATGATAAAAACCTCATCATATTTCTTCGCTTTACAAAAATCAATGGCTTCGTTGATGCTATGTTTTATTTCAAGTCCATCGTGATGAAAGGACTGATCTTTGGTAATGACTATATTGGTGCGTTTAGGTAATGGTCGACCGATTGATTCATAGGTTTTTCGTCCCATGAGTATCGGATGATCGACAGTGAGGGATTTGAAGTACTGTAAATCAGCCGGCAAATGCCATGGAAGTTGATTATAGGTTCCGATCACGTTATTGGCTGATATGGCTACGATAATGGATAGTGTCATTCCTTATACGAAGTGAGAGTGTTTATTAGTGGAAGCATTGTTGTTCTATATAGCAACATCTGCCTTGATATGAGGATGACTTTGATACTGAAGCAATTCAAAATCTTCAAACACAAAATCCTCGATGTGTTGCCTGTCCGGGTTGATTTGTATTGTTGGCAAAGGATAGGGCGTTCTGCTCAACTGAAGTTTAGCCTGTTCAATATGATTGTTATATAAATGAACATCACCAAAGGTATGGATAAACTCTCCCGGTTGCAGTTGACAGATTTGAGCGATCATCAGCGTAAGCAAGGCATATGAAGCGATATTGAAAGGAACGCCTAAAAACACATCAGCACTTCGTTGATAAAGCTGACAACTCAGTCTGCCGTTTGCGACATAAAATTGAAAAATGGCATGACAAGGCATGAGGGCCATTTCAGATAATTCGCCGACATTCCATGCGCTGACAAGAATACGCCGGCTATCGGGGTTTGTCTTTAATTGATGAATGATATCTTTGAGCTGGTCAAAAGTCTCTCCATTTTTACCTTCCCAGCTTCGCCATTGTTTTCCATAAACCGGCCCCAGATCTCCGTTTTCTTTTGCCCATTCATCCCAGATTTTCACACCATGTTCCTGCAGATAGTTCACATTGGTATCACCTTTGATAAACCAGAGTAATTCATAAATGATCGATTTCAAGTGAAGTTTTTTGGTAGTCACTATCGGGAAGCCTTTATTCAGATCGAATCTCATCTGGTATCCGAAACAACTACGTGTTCCTGTGCCGGTTCTGTCACTTTTCTCGGCCCCGTTATGAAGGATATGTTCTAATAGAGTAAGATATTGCTGCATGTTGTAAAACTAAAACGGGTGTGATGGAACTTCAAATATAGCCTTAGGAATCTTTGAACGAACTATCAACAATCACAGGTTTTTACTTCAAAATAACATATCAGAATTAATAAATGGAAGTACATCAGAGTCACAGGATAATAACTTTCTGCCTGCTTCGCAACGGGATTGAAAAGTCTAATACTCCTTCGCCGTGTTGACTTATCTAATAAAACCATTTCACCAATAGCTGAAATGGTTCTATTAATATAAATCAAAAAAAAAATTATGATTTAGGAAGTATCCTTCCACCACCTGCAAAATATTTAGACCAATAGGCGCTTGATAAATTAGCGATAGAAACTCCTTTGCTTGAAGCTGAATGGACAAAAAAATTATTGCTTAAATAGACGCCTACATGAGAAATACGGGATGATCTTACTTTAAAGAACACTAAATCACCTTCCTTTAAATCAGCCGGATTTGTAATGAGTTCTGATGAATTGAATTGAAGACAGGCTGTTCGTAAAAGGTCTAAACCAAAAACGTATTTATAAAGGGTTTGAACAAAGGCGCTGCAATCAACCCCTTTTTTTGTTTCTCCACCCATTCGATATTTTACACCATACCAATCATCAATAAAGCGGTAAAGCATTACATTCGATATCTGATTAGGAAGCACTTCAATCATACATGAGTATTTATCTTTTACCCAATCCATCACCGACGTACTGAACGTTGAGGACTCCTTCTTAGGAAGAATGGTTTTTGTTACAGTCCTTGTATAAAGAAGATCTTTGTCAATGGTCACAATAGTATTAGGCGTCGTTTCTTTTTTTAAAACAGCAGGATTTTCTAAAGTTGCCTGATTGGCTGTAATGTTATCCTCTTGTGTTTGAAGATCTGTGGTATTGGTCTGAATGGTCGATTTAGAAGAATGATGAGACTTATGTTTTGTTTTAGAAATTGACTTTTCATGCGTCGTTGATTTCTGCTTATGCTGTTTCTTTGAGGTAGAAGCCTCTTTATGTATCTTTTCCTTACCGGAATTTTTGTGATGATGATTTGTCGTTTTGGCATAGGTATTTAACCCTGCGAAAAGGCAAATGATAATGAAAACGCCAAACTTCTTTAGTACTTGCATAATGTCAGAATTTTTTGGTTGTGCAAATATACTTCTATAAGATGGCAATGGGGGCCATTTGATGTTTCAAGAATGTTAATTTTAATAATGTGTTATGACATCCGTATTGACTCGCTTTAAATAATGTAAGCAATCAGAAACTATCTTATTTTTTATCACGATTGTTACTGTAAACTCGGTTTGTATCAAATGAAGCCGTGATGTTTTAAAACAAAAATTTGCTTACATCAATTTTACGATTACATTTGCAGCGGCAAGTCTTATACGACCAGCTCCTTCTAACCCTCCAGGATGGGAACATAGCAAAGGTACGTGGTTGAGCGGTGCGATATAAGTAACTTGCCATTTTTTGTGCCCCAAACTTTTTTAAAGAGCACATTTTACCCAGTATATCTTTTATCTTGTTTTCGTTTAAATTGTACACGTACTTGAAACAATCGTGTAAAAATGAAAAAACATACGTGCCGATGGGGAAATTTTGTACAGAATAAGGTAGGGGAACATTCTATTTCTTTTCTATCTTCGCGCCGATTTTATTTCCTTATTAAACAATACATATATGAAATTCTTTATCGACACAGCCAATCT
>CAIQUX010000275.1 GCA_903875055.1 uncultured Bacteroidota bacterium | reverse complement strand
GCTATGGCTTTTCACCTCATTATTCAGCCAATCTTATGAATGGTGACGTTCGTAATCTTACCCTGGATAATCTTGAAACCATGTGTATCAATCTCAATTGTACACCCAATGATCTGATCAATTATATTCCCGATCCCAAGCTAATCTTGCCACCCGATCATGAGTTACATAAAATAAAAAAATCGGACTCCCTGTGGAATCCTGTTGAGCACCTTAAAATGCTGGCTCCCGAAGATCTTGATGAGATTACCAAATATATTCAGGATTTCAAGCAAAAGAAGACTAACCCTTCATAATCAATATGGCTTACACCGACGCATTCGACTAGCTGTCTCGATGTGGGCAAGAAATGACATCCGCAGCACTGATTCTATTCTCACTTGGATTTCTCCTCTTGTTTAGTATTTTTACGGCATGACATGTCTATCGGCTTTACCTTGAAAAAAAATAGACAGGGAATGGAAAGTCATAATACATTCAATATGTAAATAAACAAGCATGAGAAAATTAAAACTACAGGTTCAGATGTCAGTCGATGGGTTCATCTGCGGACCTCATGGCGAAATGGATTGGATGATATGGAACTGGGATATGGCTTTGCAGGACTATGTAAAGAACCTGACTGATACAGCCGATTGTGTAGTTCTTGGACGAAAACTGGCCGAAGGCTTTATTCCGCATTGGGCATCGGTGGCAGCCAATCCTGATACACCCGAACAAGCAGTCGGTAAATTGTTCACTGAAATAGCCAAAGTGGTTTTTACAAAGACACTTGAAATAGCTGCCTGGCCTAATACGGTCTTAGCCAAAGGCGATCTGGTGAATGAAATCACATCGCTCAAGAAACAAGAAGGAAAGGATATCATGGTGTATGGTGGCGCATCCTTTGTGTCGGCATTGATAAAGAACCGATTGATTGATGAATTTCATCTGTTCATGAATCCGGCGGCTCTGGGTAAAGGGATGCCTATCTTTTATGATCTGGAAACGAAACTCAATTTGACCTTGGTCAAAGCCACCTCGTTTGAATGTGGCATGGTGGTTCTTCATTATGTACCCAAAGAGGTATAAAGGAATTTTGTATCTGAAAGATTATTCGTACATATGCTATCATAGGGCATGAATAAGAGTTGGAAAATAGATGAGATGAGGACTGATTTTATTAACTTTGAAAAATGAAAATTGCAATTCAATATTTAAATGATAGTAATGGAACAACACAGGCTGTTCAATTACCATTATCTGACTGGGAGAAGGTTTTGGAGAGAATGAAAAAGTATGAGCAATCACTTAAATTGAAATCTGATCTTAAAGAGGCATTTGAGCAAGTGTCCAGGATGAAAAAATCAAAACGTAAGAAGCAAACACTGAATGAGTTTTTAGATGAACTTTAATGTTATACCGACTGACAAGTTCAAGAAGGAGGCCAAAAGGCTTATTCGAAAGTTTCCGTCACTAAAGGAGGAACTAAGAGAATTGAGCAATATTTTAAGCGAAACTCCAACCACAGGTAAATCACTTGGAAATCAGGTTTTCAAGATTCGCTTGAAAATTAAAAGTAAAGGGAAAGGTAAAAGCGGAGGCGGAAGGGTAATCACGTATTTGCTTACTGAAAATAAAGAGATCTACTTATTGCTGATTTATGATAAATCGGAATTTGAAAATGTAAATGACAAGACGCTTCAATTACTACTAAACGGATTAGACATTGAAAGGAGAGATCGCACATAACAGTAGGTAGAAAGCAAGCAGTCTCAATGATTTTATTGATATGAATACAGGAGCCCTGCGCAAATCAGGTAGTGCGAATGAATCTCTTTCTGCATGTCTGTCGATGTATACTAAGCGGAATGAAAACCAATATTAAATTTCCAATTGTGTCATTCCTGTGTAAAAAAAAAGTCCTACTGAAAATACTCATTTTGTTAGTTTAAGCAAGTTTACACAATCAATAAGCCGGCTTTGTAGATCGTGTTCATCGGTTTGTTATACCAGAACAGATCAAAATCTTCAAGACCGGCTTTCTCATAATCAGTCATCATTTCCTGAAATGAAATAACATCCTGGCTTTCCTTTTTAAACCTTTCTAAAAATTGTATCAGCCATTCTGCTTCTTCTTTACTCAATTGAAGAGTGATGGTTTCGCTTTTTGCTTCGAAGGAAAGTGTTGCCATTTCCCATTGCTTGCCTTTTTTTGATTTGGTATAAAATTCAATCGAAGGTGTTGTCCCCAACCAGACAACCTTAGCTGTCGGTTTATGATTGAGTATACTCTCTTCCTGTAAGACCTTTAAAATATGATCTGAGGCCACCGAAGGTTTTGGGGTCTTATGTTCAAACCATTTTTGCAATGGCTCCTCAAGACCGATGGCATGCATATAATTAAAGAGCGATTTTTTCAATCCGAAACTGAAGGCTTCATGATCGGTGCCTTTCGGATCGATAAACACGATATCATTATTGGCAAAAGTGCCGATCGTCTCATGATCTTTTTTGACGAAATAGCCGGCAGGATTCATACCAACCGGACTATGGGCTGTCATGGCAAACTGATGCCAGAAACCCGATTTCAACACGCCGCATTGAAAGAGCTGTCGGACCATTTCCAACGAATCGACCGTTTCCTGTGCTGTCTGTGTCGGAAAGCCATACATCAGATACGCATGCACCATGATGCCTGAGAGACTGAGGTTTTTCATCACCTTGGCTACCTGTGCCACACTCACGCCTTTCTGTATCAGTTCAAGCAAGCGGTCTGATGCCACTTCCAATCCACCCGAAACGCCTATACATCCGGAAGCTTTCAAAAGCAGACAAAGATCAGGGGTGAAACTTTTTTCAAACCGGATATTGGTCCACCATGAAACCACCATCTTGCGACGGATGATTTCCATCGCCAAGGCTCTCATCAAAGCAGGAGGCGCCGCTTCATCCACAAAATGAAATCCGTTCTCGCCTGTCTTGCTGATCATGTCTTCCATACGGTCACAAAGGAGGCTGGCTGTCAGCGGTTCGTATGATTTGATATAATCGAGTGAGATATCACAAAAGGTGCATTTGCCCCAATAACATCCATGCGCCATGGTAAGCTTGTTCCATCGGCCATCGTTCCAAAGTCGGTGCATGGGATTCACAATTTCGATCACCGAAATATATTGGTCCAGAAGCAGGTCGGTATAATCGGGTGTGCCGGTTTCGCTTTGTTTATAATCGCGTTGGAGACTGTTATTGATATAGGTCACTTCATCGTTTTGTCTCATGAAGCAACGTTTCAGCATACTGCTATCTCGTTTCCCTTCGATATGTTCGATTAGATTTTCAATCGGTGTTTCACCATCATCCAGGGTGATGAAATCAAAATAGTCAAAGACACGCGCATCGCTTAATGAACGGAGTTCGGTATTCGGGAATCCTCCGCCCATAGCCGTCTTTACATCTGGATAATGTTGTTTGATATATTGGCCACAACGGAAGGCGCTATACAAATTGCCCGGAAAAGGAACCGAAAAGGCGACCAGTTTAGGCTCAACCCTTTTCATCTTTTCTTCCAGAAGTTCAAGCGTTATCGTATCGATATAGGTCACTTCTTGTTGCAATAAGGAATGAAGTTCGTCAAACGAATTCGCTGATCGTCCGAGACG
>CAIQUX010000274.1 GCA_903875055.1 uncultured Bacteroidota bacterium | reverse complement strand
TCTTCTCCGAAAGCATTCGGAGCATGTAAGCGCTCAGGCGAGGAAAACTTTTGAAAGCTAATCCCCCAATTATTTAAGAACGATTCCCGATGACCATTTTTCCAAATGAATTCAGCAATTACTTGCCAATCATCATTCTCTATCGGGTTGGCAAATATAGAATCAATCTGCAAATAAAAAGCATTATTTTTGGACAAAATTAATTTCCATGTGGGATCAAATACTGCGATATCTCTATCTTAAAAAGAAGGATCCGAATGCGCCTGTGAATACCAACGTAAAGTTGATGCACGGAATGAACAGGATATCCATCATGGTGTTCCTTTTTGCCATCCTCCTAATGATTTTCAGAGCGATCTTCAAGTAACAGGTCGTGAATGATGGCAGCCGTTTTTTTACTTGCCCCGCCTTGTCGTAAAATATCGGATAGTTCGGCATAATCTTGCCTGAGCTGATCCTTACGTTCGCTATCGTTCAATAATTTTTCCAGTTCGGCTTTCACCTTTTCAACCGTCATATCATGTTGAATCAATTCAAGCACACTTTCGCGATCCAAAATCAGATTGACCAATGAAATGTATTTGACTTTGACAAGTCGTTTTGCAATGGCATACGAGATTCCATTGGCAATATAACAGACAACCTGAGGTACACCAAACAAGGCCGTTTCCAGCGTAGCGGTTCCGGAAGTCACGATGGCTGCTTTGGCCACCTTCAAGATGTCATACGTCTTGTGTTGCACCAGTTCAAAGCGATGGTCCTGAAGATAGGGCTGGTACACTTCCTTGTCTAGATTCGGTGCCTGTGCTATCACCAATCGGTATTGGCTTAATTCCTTTGTCGCTTCCAGCATGATGGGTAACATCTTATCGATTTCCTGCTTTCGGCTTCCAGGTAACAACGCAATGATATTGGTTCCTTCGATGGATGATGGAACAGACTTTTCATATTCAATCACATCCACTGTGGGATGACCGACATAATCAACCTTCAGATGTTTTGAGGCATAGAAATCTTTTTCAAAAGGCAGGATGCATATCATACGGTCAACATAACGTCGAACCGTTTCTACCCTGTTTTCCTTCCAGGCCCATACGGTCGGAGAAATATAATAGGCTATCCTACAACCTTTCAACTTACCCCATTTGGCCATTCTCAGATTGAAACCCGGATAATCGACACAGATGATGACATCAGGATGGAAGTTTTGAATTTGTTTTTTACACAGACTGAAGTTCTTCATGATCTTGCCGATATTCATCAACACTTCGGCGAAACCCATAAAGGCGAGTTCGCGGATATGTTTTTTCAGTTCGACACCTGCCGCTTGCATCTTATCACCGCCCCAGCCTTGAATATCAGCCTTCGAATCCAGCAATTTCAATTCTTTCACCAGATTGCTTCCATGCAAGTCTCCACTGGCTTCGCCGGCTATGATAAAATACTTCATTTAGAGTAAATGGAATTTATAGGCCACAGCCAGTAAGGCATAAAGTATGATTGCAATGAAAATACCTCGCAAGGTCAGATACAATTTTCTGTTCTTGTAGTAAGTGATCAACGGGATACAAGCAATCAGCCCAAGGGAAATCACTTTTGAAATATTGGGTTTATTCGTCTTGAGCAAATAAATGAATTCTGCCAGTGAGACATTCTGTGGCATATACTTGATGACAAATAAAAGCAAGATACCCAGCAGAGGAACGATGACGCCGAGTAAAAAACCGAATGCTGCGTTGTTTCTGATCATCGGGCAAAGATAGTGTTTCAGCCGATAGGATGGAACCTTGAAATAAAACATTCGGATATCGGATGGCAATGGCAGATTGTCTTCATGAACACCGACAACACTGATTTTTCGGCCGAATTGCCCCATTATTATTTTGTCCTTATCTTCGCTCTCATTTTTATACATATGAATAAGATATTGGTTGCCAATCGGGGAGAAATTGCATTGCGTATCATGCGCACGGCCAGACAAATGGGCATTAAGACAGTCGCCGTTTATAGTGAAGCAGATGTCTCGATGCCTTTTGTAAAATTTGCGGATGAAGCGTTTTGTATTGGTCCGGCACCTTCATCACAATCATATTTGCTCGGAGATAAGATCATTGAAGTGGCCAAAGCCTGTGGGGCCGAAGGTATACATCCCGGTTATGGATTCTTAAGTGAGAATGCCAGATTCAGTCAGGCTGTAAGCGAAGCCGGATTGATCTTTATCGGACCAACAGCTTCGTCGATCGAAACGATGGGGAGTAAGATTGGTGCCAAACAAGCCGCTAAAAAGTTTAACGTACCCATGGTTCCCGGAACGGATACACCCTTGCAGGATGCCGCTGAAGCCCATGAAGTGGCGTTGAAAACCGGTTTTCCATTGCTTATCAAAGCAAGTGCCGGTGGCGGCGGTAAAGGTATGCGGATTGTGCGCAATGCCGATGAACTTGAAGAGCAGATGCAGATGGCAAAAAGCGAAGCATTGAATTCCTTCGGGGATGACAGTGTCTTTATAGAAAAATATGTGGGTTCGCCTAAGCATATTGAGATTCAGATTCTTGGTGATACTCACGGGAATTATGTCTATCTCTTTGAACGTGAATGCTCCATACAGCGTCGTCATCAGAAACTGATCGAGGAAGCTCCTTCATCTTGTCTAACGCCGGAAGTAAGAAAAGCAATGGGTGAAAGTGCCGTGAATGTGGCCAGGTCCTGCGATTATCATGGAGCGGGAACCGTCGAATTTCTGGTGGATGATGACCTTAATTTTTATTTTCTGGAAATGAATACCCGACTTCAGGTCGAACATTGTGTCACTGAGATGATTACCGGTATCGATTTAGTGAAAGAACAGATCAATGTTGCCAGAGGAGAAACCCTGCATTTTAAACAGGACGACTTGCATATCAACGGCCATGCGGTTGAATTGCGTATCTGCGCCGAAGATCCTTTGAATAATTTTCTTCCGGATATCGGAAGACTGGAAGTATATAAGCGACCTACAGGTGAAGGCGTCCGTATCGACGACGGGTATGACGAGGGTATGGATATCCCGATTTATTACGACCCTATGATAGGGAAACTAGTGGCCTGGGGGGCAACCCGACAAGAAGCCATCGATCGTCTAGGAATAGCCATATCACAATTCCGTATCAATGGTATCGAAACCACCCTGCCTTTTGGGGCATGGGCGATCAAACAGCCAGCATTTACAAAAGGGAAATTTGATACACATTTTATCGAAAAATACTACAAACCTGAACTTCTCGAAGTCTTTACTCCTGAAGAACAGGACATGGCAGCCATCATGGCGGTCCATATTTTTGAGCATGTCAATAAACCCCTGAAAGCGCTGGATCCTGTCACCACCAAATGGAAAAACCGTATGAATCTGAGGTAGCATTTACC
>CAIQUX010000273.1 GCA_903875055.1 uncultured Bacteroidota bacterium | reverse complement strand
CAGAAGACATGTTACATAATCTGAAAGCTTAAATAAATCTGAGGGCTAGATCTGAGCAATGTAATGCAGGATAATTTTCTACATGTTTAACAATCATTCTCTTCCGGAATAACCGGCAAACTAATCAATATATTCAAATGGAAATATGGCAAAAGGCTGCAAAAGAAAACACGAAGAAGTACGCAAATTTCCTTAAACGATGTGATCAGCGAAAAATTATCAAGGAATTACCTGAATTGCATGAAGAGGTCTTTTCGAAAATAGACTGTCTTGATTGTGCCAATTGCTGTAAGAATCATTCACCCAGATTTAAAATCCCGGATATAAAACGTATCGCTAAATTTCTATCAATGAAAGAAGGCGATTTTATTCAAACCTATCTGAAACTGGATGATGAGAATGATTATGTATTGAAACAACAGCCATGCAGCTTTCTTGGAAGTGATAATTATTGCAGCATTTACGATGTCAGGCCATCGGATTGTGCACGATATCCATATACGGATGAAGATGTCTTACTTAAAAGAACAGCCTTGACATTAAAGAATACTGAAGTTTGCCCTGCTGTGTATGCAATGCTCGAGAAACTCACTCAGTTATTCTGATGTCTCGTATGCAAATTTACATTATTAAAAAAGCCTTGATTCTTTGAATGCGAGCATTCTGAAAATCAAGGCTTTTTTTATAGGTTTTTATAGGTATAACTTACTTTTATTTTTGAGGAGCTGGTGCCTGCGCAGGAGCTTGCTGAGCTGGTGCTGCATTGGCAGGTTGAGGCTGAGCTTGCGCAGGAGCTTGCTGTTGCGCAGGAGCCTGTGCTGGAGGAACACCTTTATTCACTTTTTCAGAACGTGTTTTTTCGTTCGCATTCGTAGTTGATTTTGGAGTCAGGATGAATGAACCTAAAGTCAGGATCAATAAAGCTGCAGCGCAAACCCATGTTCCTTTTTCAACCACGTCTGTGCTTTGTTTGGCACCCATCATTTGATTGCCTAACCCACCAAAGGATCCTGCCAATCCACCACCTTTAGGGTTTTGAATCAGGACAAAAAAAGCTAACGCTGCACAAGTGACTACAATCAATATAAATAATAAAAATGCCATAATTATTCGAAGTTTAAATTTAATTCATTAATAAGGTCCGCAAAGTAAGTGCTTTTTTCGGGATTACGCAAACTTAATTTTTTATACATTGAAATTGCTTTATCCTTCTTTCCTTGTTTGGCTAAAATTTCAGCAAGAGCTTCACTAATCAACGAAGATTCCATAGAAATAGAATCCATCGCCTGTTTGAAAAGCGGTTCAGGTATCTCATCTAATTCTTCATCTGCAGCTTCTGCCAGTTTTTCTTTTTGCCATGCCGCTTTAAGTGCCTTTTTCTCTTTGGCTTCCTTCTTCTCTACCTCAGTCTTATGTTTGAAATGGTTCAGCCATTCTGTAAAACTCATCACGACCAAGAGAGATTTATCCTCGTCATATTCTGTATTAGCTATAGGTTTTTGAGAAAATTCAGTGTTAGCGGATGAGAGTATCTTGTCTGATAGGTTTGAAATTTTTACTTCAACTACCTTATGCTTGGTATGCAATACGTCATTGAGTTCGAAAGGAGCGGAGTTTGGCAACTCATTGATCAGCTCCAATATATCCTCGTTTGCCGAAACGTTATCAGATTGGACTTCGATAGTTTTCACCTCAAGTGGAGTTTCATTCGGAGTTGTTTCTGCAGAAGACGTTAAATCAATCTCATTTTCTTTTGGTGAAAATCTTGAATCCGGATTTTTTTCAACCGATTGAATCTGTACTGCAACTTTTTCTTCCTGCTTTTGTTTATTGCCAACCATATCAGAATTAACCGATAGGACATTCATTTCATCCACTAAGGGCTCTATAGAAGTTTCAAGAATTGGTTCTACCGAAGATGCTGCTAGATTCACAGTCTCGGTAGGCTGCTGTGTAGTAAAAATTTCTGTCTTTGATTCTTTTTCCAGCTTGCTAATGTTACTTTCTGAAACTTGAATAACCTTCGAATCCTCTAACAAGAGATTGTAACGAGCAAATTCAAGTGGTTCAGATTTGTATAAAAAGACCGGTTTTAATTGAAAGGCACCATTCAAAGACCTGTTTCCGTATTTTAACCACTGGGCACAACTGAAATAAGGAAATTCATCCGTTATATTGTCCCAAACTTCTGAATTGTCATTTTTCAGTAATTCGACATTCTTTATTCGTTCAATGATAGTAGTTGAATCCATGGAGTAATACAGCCTTTAATCGCCGGTTTAAAGTATCTCAAGATACGCAAATCTTTCAGATGAACGAATTGAAAAAAGTAATAATAGGTTAGGCTAATGTAATACTTTTGTCAAGATAGACGTCCTGTATTGTGTTCAGAAGTTCTATACCTTCTTTCATAGGTTTCTGAAACGCTTTTCGTCCACTGATTAAACCCATACCACCAGCTCGTTTGTTAACTACAGCGGTCATCACTGCTTCTGCCGTATCCGTGGCACCTTTACTTTCTCCACCGCTGTTGATTAGACCAATTCGTCCCATATAGCAGTTGGCAACCTGATAACGTGTAAGGTCGATAGGGTGGTCGGTGCTAAGCTTTTCGTAAACAAACTTATGGGTTTTTCCGAATTTCAAGGCATTATAACCGCCATTGTTGGAAGGTAATTTTTGTTTGATGATGTCAGCTTGTATCGTCACACCCAGATGATTAGCCTGTCCGGTCAAGTCGGCTGCAGTATGATAATCAGCTTCAGCAGTTTTAAAGGCAGGGTTGCGTAAATAACACCAAAGGACGGTGGCCATACCCAATTCATGTGCATACTCAAATGCTTTGGCCACTTCTTGAATCTGACGGGTACTTTCGTCGCTTCCGAAATAAATGGTAGCACCCACTGCAGTTGCACCCATATTCCAGGCATCTTTTACAGTACCGAACATGATCTGATCAAACTTGTTTGGATACGATATGAATTCATTATGATTAATCTTCACGATGAAAGGTATTTTATGAGCATATTTTCGAGCACAAGCTCCTAATACACCATATGTTGAAGCCACTGCATTACATCCGCCTTCCATGGCAAGTTTTACGATATTTTCCGGATCAAAATAAATAGGGTTTGGAGCAAAAGAAGCACCGGCACTATGTTCAATACCCTGATCTACAGGCAGAATTGAAACATAACCAGTATTTTTCAGACGGCCGTTACCTAAAATGCTTTGAATGCTTTTCAATGTTTGCGTATTACGGTTACTTAGAGCCCAAACTTCATCCACAGTCTTTTTAGACGGAGAGTACAAATCTTCTTTAGAAATGGTAGCACATTTGTGGTCAAGGTAGTAAGCGGCGTTATTGCCTAATAAATCGATAATTGTTTGATTTGCCATGATGTTATAATTTTTTAAAAAGTAAGCAAAAGTAGTACTAAACCGACCGAAATGAGCAGGATTATGCAAAAAACATCCGAATTATATGAAATTAATGAAATGATGTCCATAACTATATTCTTTTTCAAGATGGACTAAAAGTTGCTTAAGGTGTGATGGATTATGCATGAAGTCAGTCTGGGTAGTATCGATAATGAGTGTCTTGAACTTTTCTGATTTTATCAATTGAAGATAGGCATTTTGAAGATCCACCAGGTAATCATCCTGAATATTTTGCTCGTAGTCGCGATTTCTTTTCTTTATGTTCTCTTTTAATTTGGTCAAGGGGGCATGTAAATAAATAATAAGATCAGGTTCAGGCAAATTGGGGTAAATGATGTCGAAGAGGGTTTCATAGAGTTTATACTCATCTTCAGCCAAATTCACTTTAGCGAACAATTTGCTTTTAATAAAAAGGTAATCTGAAATGATATATTGATTAAACAGATCTCGAGTATTCAGCATGTCTTTTAGTTGTTTATACCTTTCTGCTAGAAAGGACAATTCTAAAGGAAATGAATATCGCTTTTGGTCTTCATAAAATTTAGGCAGAAATGGGTTGTCTGCGAATTGTTCAAGTATCAGTTTGGCTTCAAATGATTGTTGGAGAAGACCCGAAAGCGTCGTTTTACCTGCACCGATATTTCCTTCTACGGTAATGAATTTATAGTTCATGATGTTCAACGGGCAAATATAAAACAAAGCCCATGCAGTAAGGGAAATAGTTATTCAGAGTCATATTCTGCTAGCTTACTTTTTGATAGACACATCGAATAAACTGACATTCAGGGGGTCATCACAATGTAAAAGCAACTCATTGACGCGTTTCCCAAGCAAAGGATGTATAAAATCTCCTGCGATTTCACTCAGTGGTACCAAAACAAACCGCCTGCTTTGAAGATGAGGATGAGGAACAGTAAGTTGATCAGTATGAATTACATCATCATTAAAAAAAAGGATGTCAATATCGATGAGGCGGGCTTCCCATTTCTTATTACGGGTCCTTCCAAGTTCATGTTCTATGGAAAGACTTTCCTCTAATGTTTCTATGGCTGACTTGTGAGTATGAATGAAGAGTACCTGATTAAGGTAAGCAGCGTCCATTTCATTACCCCAAGCGGCTGTTTCGTATATGCCAGAGGATTGTATAATAGTGCCTATGCGCTTTTCAATTGCTTGCCTGCATTGTTGAAGATTTTCGACCCTGTTTCCAAGGTTGCCACCTGTAATGACATAAATACCATTCATACTAAATTGATAATGTAAAGAATCTGTTGCGATTATTTTTGCCACAAATATTGATAAAAAACATGAGACAATTCTTTAAAATATTATTTGCCTGTTTATGCGCCATCATACTATTCGTGCTTATTACTGTCATTTCGTTTACAGGGATCGCGACGGGAATAGCCTCCAGTGTCCAAGAAACTGAGGTCGAAGATAACTCCGTATTATGTCTTGATATGAATGAAACAGTTACTGATCAGGGGAAGGAGAATTCATTGTCTTTTATCGGTGCAGGTGAGCAAAGTTCAACAGGTCTGAATGACATACTTGCTTCGATAAAAAATGCCAAAACTGATGACAGAATTAAAGGAATCTATATCAAGACTGGTATCTGTTCAAATGGATGGGCTTCTTTAAAAGAGATTAAAGACGCACTGATTGATTTCAAAAGCAGCAAGAAATTCATCTATTCTTATGGTGAAATTGCCGATCAGAAGTCTTATTACGTGGCCACAGTCAGCGATAAAATTTATATCAACCCCTCAGGAATGCTTGAATTCAAGGGTTTGGGCATTACCGGCACCTTTTTTAAAGGAACGCTGGATAAACTTGATATTAGTTCAGAAGCCTTTCATTGCGGTAAATACAAAGGTGCTTATGAGCCTTTCAAACTTGAAAAATTCAGTGATCCGAACCGATATCAGTTAAGTGTTTTGCTGAATGATTTTTATGCTGAATTTCTGCAAACTATTTCAGTAAGAACCTTACTCGACACCGCAACTTTAGCAAAAATGGCGAATGAAGGGAGTATAAAGTTTCCGAAAGATGCCGTAACATATAAATTTATTGATGGCCTGGTTTTTTCAGATTCAGTTGAGCACATTATGAAGAATAAATTGAATTTAAAGGCAAAGGAAAAAATAGAATTCATTTCTCCGTCTGATTACGCACGAAACATACATACATCCGTCAGAGACAAGAACAAGGTTGCAGTTTTGTATGCTTCCGGTGAAATCCATGATGGTGAAGGAAATGATGGAATCTATTCAAAGACGATGATTAAAACCATTCGAAAAATTGCGAGTGACGAAACAATCAAAGCCGTTGTTTTACGGGTCAATTCACCTGGCGGAAGTGCTCTGGCAAGTGAAATTATCTACCATGAGCTAATGGAATTAAAAGCTAAAAAACCATTGGTAGTCAGTATGGGTAACTATGCCGCTAGTGGCGGTTATTATATTGCCTGTGCAGGCGACAGTATCTTTGCTGAAAGTACTAGCCTGACTGGTTCTATCGGTGTTGTCGGCGTATTATTCAATATTGATGCCATGATGAAAAATAAGCTAGGAGTGACGTTCGATAATGTAAAAACAAGCCAATATGCTGATTTTCCGAACATGACCAGGCCAATGACCGAACTTGAACGTGCATGGATACAATCATATTTAGACAGTACCTATATTATGTTCAAATCAAGGGTATCGGCAGCCAGAAGATTAAGCATGGAACAAGTTGAGGATCTTGCTCAAGGACATGTCTATAGCGGTAAATTGGCCAAAGACCTTAAGTTGGTGGATGCGTTTGGCAATATAGACCGTGCTCTTCAAAGCGTTTCGACCTTGGCAAAAATCAAAGAGTATAAGGTGGTTGAATATCCTAAACCTGTTGATCAATTTGAAGAAATATTGTCATCAGTGATGGGCAAAAAGAAAGAAGAGGCAACCATTAAACAGTTATTAGGAGACGACTATGTCATCTATAAAGAAATTCAAAAAGTCAGAAGTCAGGAAAATAAGATACAGACCATCCTGCCGATGGAAATCAATATCAAGTAAGTAGGGTTTGCGGAAAGGAGCAATCAAAGTCTGATCCAGGTTTATCGTAAGAATGTGTAAGCTAAATTTTCTATTTCAATAGGGTCAAAGCAATGCTTGCGTTACATGTTCAAAATGGTAAGCCCCTGATTCGACTAGGTCTTTTTTTTAAGAAGCTCCAAGATTCATAAAAATGCCGGTCACGTATGACCGGCATTTTGGGTATACTATTTTCTAATCAGGATTAATGGATTCTATCTAAAAACTCAAGCAGATCGTCTTTTGAACTCTGAAACGTAAACGCATCGTTGATCAAGTAATAATTATTTCTGTCAGTTACATTCTTGTACGCATCTTTGGCAAATTGAAGTTTTGTACTTTCAAAACTGAATTCGCTCATGATTCGAAGTAATTGCTGGCAGGAAATCTTATTGGTTTTTAAAGCCTGATTGGCTATACTTGCTTTTGATGTCTCGAAAGAGGCTTTTTGAATCTGTCCGATTAATTGAGCGAAACGACCTTCACTCATTTGACCGTTAAACGATCCCCATCCATTTTCGGTGTGGCTATCGTGATGATTTTGTTGATTCCATCCATGGTTGTTATTCCAGTTATCTTCATGTTCATGATATGGCGCATCATTCATTTGTTCCACATTATCCCAATTGTCGTTGTTGTTCCAATGACCATAGTCATCAATACAACAATTTTCTTCCAAATCGATATTGCCATCATTCGAAACGATGCCATAATAAATTCTACCTGGTCTGAGATTCAGTATACCCTGATAAATCAATATACCATTGGTATAACCATATCCATTTGAATTGTATTTATAAATCTTGATTCTGTGATTTCCGGGAGGCAAATCGCCGACTGTCAGAGCGCGTCCTATCTTGGCATATTTTCTATCGTCCACTGAAATGGAAATGCTGCGGCCCATTTCATGTTTTATACGGAGCATGGCACTTTTCCATGAGGCAAATGATTGGATACCTGATGCCAGTATCATGGCTACTAAAATTATCTTTTTCATATTTAAATTTTTTGCTAGACGTATGATTATTTTTTAAGTTAATGTACAAATATAGAATAACTTCAGGATAACATGCAATGGCAAATTATACCTGTTGCCACGGCTGCATTCAAACTCTCCGCAAGGCCCTTCCGTTTGATCGATATTTTATGGTGACTTAAGTTTTTGATTTCTTCACGTACTCCTTTTGATTCATTCCCAATAATAATGAAACCCCTGGTTATCTTACTGAATAAATTGATGTCTTTTCCTTCTAGCACAGTTACATAGGATGGCATATCAGAATTCAGTTTAATCAGATGAATAAGGTCACATTTTTCGACACGTATCCTGAACACGCTGCCCATACTTGCTTGAATCACTTTGGCGTTGAATGCATCTGCACTGTTCTCGCTGCAATAGACAGTATCAATAGCATACCAGTCGGCTATTCGTATGATGGAGCCTAAATTTCCAGGGTCCTGTATGCCATCAAGTAAAATAGCTAATGTAGCAATTGATGAAGGCCAAACTGGCATTGAGGCAATGGCCAATACTTTATTCGGTGTGGTCAATGAACTGATTCTTTCCAGTTCAAAAGGTTGTACCGGAATCAAGGTGGTTTTTTTATCCCTGATGTCATTTGATTTGAACCATTCTTCCAATGCGTATAGTTCAATAATATTTAGATCTGAGCTCAGAAGTTCCGTCACCATCTTGTCTCCTTCCACCACAAATTGCCCGTGTTCATGCCGATATTTTTTATCATCTAATGATTGAATATGTTTAACTTGCGCCTTCGTAATCATTTCCTTATAGAATTAGTGAATCATGTTCTCAAATATTGCATCCGAATCAGTCTTACTCTAGTGTGCTGCATGTATTTGATATCATGCAATTATACCAAACACTTGGCGCAAAATCAAACTTTGCTCAGTGAAAATAGGTTAACTCTCAAAACACAGAAACCACTCAAATACAAAGGAGAAACAGAAAATGTGATTCTTTCATTGGCTTATCCGAGAGCGAATACACATATCTTCGATTTAGGGTTTCTCCCCAAATACAAACTTTGGAAATACAATAATAATTTCCAGAAGTATGAAAAATATCCTATGCATACCAAGATTATCAAACACAAGGTTGAAAAACCTGTACTTCTTGATACGAATATGGTGATAAAGAGCAAGCTATATATTGGTCAATATATGTTGAACCTAGGCTATTTTTATGCTAAAGTAGATTATGACATTCAACCTAAGGGGAAACGATCAGCTGTAGTCCATTATTTCATTGATGCCGGCAAAAACTATTCAATCCGGAATGTGGTCACTTCTTCAGAAAGTGAAGATATTCTTAGAATTATTCATGACAACAGGAAGGAAAGTTTATTGGTGGCAGGAGAGCCTTACACCAAGATAAACTGCGGCCTTGAACGCGAGCGGTTATATAAGATTATCAGAAACAAAGGTTATTTCGATTTCAAATCTGATAATATAAACTTCACTATTGATACGTCTAATAAGGAAAAAATCAAGAGTTTGCTCGATGACCCTTTTTTAAATGCTGTCTCTTTTCAGCCGAAAACCGAAAACAAAGACGTGGATGTCAACCTCTTTGTCGGCAAATCGAGAGATTCAAGTTTTGCCCAATTGTACAGTATCAATAAAGTGAAAGTGATTATCAACACTCCTTACAATGAAGAAGATGCACAAGCGATTGTGCAGGAAAGTGAGTTGGAAGACATTCTGTTCAATTACAAGTCTTTGCCCATCAATCGAAAAGTTATTGCCAGAAATATCTTCATTCATAAAGGTGATTTGTACAATACTTCAGATTATGAAGTCACTATAAGCCGTCTGAATCAGTTAGGAGTATTTCAGTTGATAGCTATTCAATATGAAAAGGTGCAAGGATTAAAGGACAAACTTAATTGCATCATCACACTGAACATGTCTCCGAAGATGGACCTGGTTTATTTGACAGATTTCAGTACCAGCGATGGAGATTACCTGCTTGGCACGGGGTTGGGAATCACGTACCGCAATCGTAATCTCGCTCATGGGTCTAATTTGTTTTCCTTGCGGGCTTTATATTCGACTGAATTCAGAAATGATAATTTTCTCACCGGTACAAAGAAATTCTACCAATCCGGAAATAATTTTAATCTAAGCGGTAACCTCACATTCCCTAAATTCATAGTACCGTTCAATCAGAATATCTTCAGCAAGCGAAACATGCCTTACACAACATTAGGAGCAAACTATAGCCTGATACAGCGATTGAAGAATTATACCATCATCAATATATCAGGTAACTTTGGTTACTCTTGGCAGGAAACACCTCAGAAAAACTGGAAAGTGAATCCTATTTTCCTTACAGTAACTCAGGTACCTGATAAATATCTGAGTGAATCCTTTAGGTTGAAGCGGCAAACCAATTCTTACCTTAAGAATACCTTTTCGAATAATGTAATCCAAGGCGAAAACATGCTCTTTGAATACAAGAGCAAATTGAATAATTCAACATCCGATTTTTCTACTATCAAGATTGGAGCCGAAGAAGCAGGTACTTTATTGACAGGAATCAATTCGATTTATAAGCGATTTGCGAATGATACCATAAAGGCTATTGCCCGTTATGTGAAAGTTGATTTCGATTTTAGGAAGTATATCAACAGAAGAAAGTCGCAATGGGTGAGTCGTTTTATGACCGGAGTTGGATTACCTGTTGGTGATTCTAAAACACTACCGTATATCAAACAATATTCAGCCGGTGGAGCTTTTAGCAACAGGGGATGGCCATCACGTAATCTAGGACCCGGGCATTCAGTGGATACGTCGTTCAAGTCAGGTTTCGCCATCCTCGACAAGACTGGAGATATTAAAATAGAAGCGAATACTGAATATCGTTTCAATCTCTTGAAATTATTTTCAGGAGCTATCAATCTTAAAGGAGCTGCTTTTATTGATGCCGGTAATATATGGCTTATGAATAAGGATAGCAGTGTGAAAGGGGGGGAATTCAATTTCTCGTATCTTTGGCAGGATATTGCTATCTCAAGCGGAGTAGGACTTCGCCTTGATTTTTCCTTTTTCGTCTTCCGTGTCGATTTGGGGTATCCGATAAAACAACCACAGATATTCACACATAATGGTTTTATCTTCGATCAATTGAAGCTCGATAGTGGTATCTGGAATCTTTCTTTCGGATATCCTTTTTAGGTATAGGTGATTTCCACACGGGAAAACTTGCCGTATTCATTTATGGTGAATGTGGCAAACAGTTTGCTCTCTACATCACCGATATCTATCAGAACAGTTATAAGCCTGTCTGTTTTGCCCAATACGATCAACTTCATCTTAAAAAAATGGTCAGCATTTAATTTTCTCCAATATTGCATCACATCATTCTTGTTGCGAAGGGTGTTATCAACGGACTCCGGAAAAAGTTTACTGATATTTGGCGAACTTACTTCAATATTACTTGCAAGTAAGCTGTTCAATAAGTCCATTTCTCGATTATTCCAGTGAGTTATAAATTCTTCTGTTATTTTTTCGATGAGCGTTTCGAAAATCATTGGAAATCGTTATTTGGTCAAAAAATATTGATTTGAGGACTAAAAGTAATGAATTTCATCTCGTTTAAAAAATATGTTCTCATATTTTTATCTGTTATCTGATGAACGAATCATTTCCTTCTAATGTATGAAGATACATTGTGATATTTATAGAATTCTGACAGAAAGACCTGATTCTGTTTCTATAAGTCGGTATCCATGACGCCAATCACTAATTTCAATTGCTAACTTTCGTTAATCTACCTTCGTTCTACTATCTTTGCCGCATTAAAAAATTTCTATGTCACAAGACTTATATCAGCACCCAGATTATTATTTATTGGATGAATTATTAACCGATGAACACAAATTGATCAGAGACACCGTCAGGGCCTGGATTAAGAAGGAAGTAAGTCCTAATATCGAAGAATGGGCTCAAGATTGCCATTTCCCTAAACATCTCGTCCCTCAGATGGGCGAATTGGGGGTTTTTGGTCCAACAGTTCCTGTCGAATACGGTGGAGGCGGACTTGATTATATCTCGTATGGTTTGATGATGCAGGAGATTGAGCGATGTGATAGCGGTATGCGCAGCACGGCCAGTGTACAAGGCAGTCTGGTGATGTATCCGATTTATGCGTATGGAAGTGAAGAACAACGTAAAAAGTACCTTCCAAAACTGGCAAGTGGCGAATGGCTAGGTTGTTTCGGTTTAACTGAACCTGATGCTGGTAGCAATCCTGATGGGATGCTTTCGAACATCAAAGATGCTGATGATCATGTGATTTTGAACGGTTCCAAAATGTGGATCAGTAATTCACCTTTCGCAGATGTGGCGGTGGTCTGGGCCAAAGATGAAGAAGGTATCATACGTGGAATGGTCGTTGAACGAGGAATGGAAGGATTTACCACACCTGAGATTCATAATAAATGGAGCCTTCGTGCAAGTTGCACAGGTGAATTGGTCTTTGACAATGTGAAAGTTCCTAAAGAGAATATTTTTCCAAATGTCAAAGGGTTAAAAGGACCTTTGGGTTGTTTGACCAAAGCCCGTTTTGGTATTGCCTGGGGTGCTTTAGGTGTTGCCATGGATTGTTATGATAGTGCGTTACGATATACTAAACAACGTGAACAGTTTGGTAAACCCATTGCAGGATTCCAGTTACAGCAAAAGAAACTGGCCGAGATGATTACAGAAATTACAAAAGGACAATTGTTGGTATGGCGTCTCGGTGTATTGATGAATGAAGGTAAAGCAACACCTCAGCAAGTCAGTATGGCCAAACGAAATAGTTGTGAAATCGCACTGAATATCGCCCGTGATGCACGTCAGATGCATGGAGGTATGGGTATCACTGGTGAATATCCTATCATGCGACATATGATGAATATGGAAAGCGTCGTGACGTATGAAGGAACCCATGATATTCATTTACTGATTACCGGTATGGATGTGACAGGAATCAATGCATTCAAATAAGCATGTAGCCTACATGGATACATTTTAACGGTGTAACCTTGTTTCATTTCCTTTAATCTTCTTCTGACACATGAATTATTTTTCGTCTAAAAAACCATACTTCATCGCCGGCCCTTGTAGCGCTGAGGATGAATTGCAATTGTCTGCGGTATCTGAAGCCTTCAAGAAATTGCCTGTCGATATGATGCGTGCCGGAGTATGGAAACCACGTTCAAAGCCTGGACATTTTGAAGGCAGAGGAGAAGAAGCATTGAAATGGCTAAAGGAAATTAGAAAAACATCCTCTTTGCCGATATGTATCGAAGTGGCCAATAAGGAACAAGTGGAACTGGCCCTTCAATACGAAATGGATGCTGTTTGGATTGGTGCTCGCAGCACAGTCAATCCGTTTATAGTACAAGAAATAGCCGATGCACTCAAAGGTAATAAGGTATGCGTATTGATTAAGAATCCCATCAATCCGGATATCGAGTTATGGAGCGGTGCCTTAGAACGTGTCATGAATGCCGGTATCGAAAACATTGCAGCGATTCATCGTGGTTTTTCGAGTTATGACAGTCTGTCGAAATATCGTAATAAGCCCAATTGGGCCATTCCTATCGAACTGAAACGACGTTATAAGGATGTTCCCATTTTTTGTGATGCCAGTCATATTTGTGGTAACCGTGAATTGATTCCTTATGTGGCACAAAGAGCGCTTGATCTTGACTTTGACGGACTTATGATTGAAACCCATCCCGATCCGGATAAGGCTTTGAGTGATGCTCAACAACAATTGACACCTGATCAGCTGGGACAACTTTTGTCTTCTCTCATCATTCGCACACCTATTGATGATTGCTCACAAGAAGAGATAGAACAGATCCGTCAGATTCTCGATTCTATGGATGCTGAAGTAGTGGATCTGTTGGGAAAACGTATGGAACTCGTTGAAAAATTGGGACGCATCAAAGGTGAATATAATATGCCTGTCTATCAGACAGATCGTTGGCGCGAAATCATTGACACACGCACTCAATGGGGACTTAAAAATGGATTGGATGCTGAATTTATCAGTAAATTATTCGAACTGATTCATGATAAAAGTATCAAAACTCAAATCGATTTATTAATGAAGATTGAAGCAGATAAAAAATAAAGAATTGCAGAGTTGTCTTGAAAATTTATGTATTCTATAAGCAACTAAAGTGTTATCTTTTAACTTCGAAAATTTATAATCAAACATGAGTTTGGCGGTATCATCATGTTGTTTTATACTATTATTCATTGAATGATAATTCGTAAAGCTACACCAATGCAAACCATGATGTAGTCAGAACAGCAATGATCAGTCGATCGAATGTCAGGTGTTTAAAATACCGTCGATTGTATTTGTAGGTGTACTCGTTCAGGTAGTTTTGCATGTATTCATTCTTGACATGGTGGTGTATTCCCTTGATCTTTTTTTTGCATTGCTTATTGCGATATGAACCCAAGGAAAGGTTTCATAAACCTGTTTCTTGTCCTTGATAATGTTGACTTGATGTTCCTTTGCAAGATCCTTGAAAGGCGAGTAACAGCGTCGTCCATCGGTCATTACTGTTGCGCTATGATGAAGCAACTTTGGAGCCTCGAACGTCACATCTTTTTTAATAGAGACGTTACAACTATCATCTGCAAGAACCTAGAATGAGTCGGGGTTGTACTCACGGCAACAAGAACCTTTTCGTTCCGATCGATTTTATTATAAGTCTTACCAGCATCATCTGTACCGTTTTTACGATGACCTGCAAAAAAGCTTCATCCAATTCAACAAAGCCATCCAACTGGTAGCGCTTTTCTCGCTCTCCCATTTGAATTCTTATTTTGTGCATCATGAGCCAAATTGGTTCATATCTGTTGTGGCCTAAGAGGTTCTGCATTTCTGTTGCTGAAAAGCCCTTCTTGGTAAGCACCATTAAATAAAGCCCGGTTAGCCAAATCCGGTATGCCAGCTTTGAATTCTCCATGACGGTTCCCTTTCGCAAACCAAGACGATAACTACATTTATTGCAGGTCCAGGAACGGATCGTACTGATCCAACGAAGAGAGGTTGATGCGCATTTAAGACAACAAATTCCCTGATTTTCCCGGTGAGTTCTGAAGAATTTAATGCGTTTCTGTTCGGTGTCGTATTGCTTTAAAAATTGTGTCAGTTTCATATCATTCATTATTGTGATACAAAACTCAATAGCTACTATATAACCAGTTCACATACTGGTGCACTTTTACGGATTATCATTAAATTATGAAGGTATACAAAGAGTCTTCCGATTCAGTTTGCCGTATGTTAAAAGCCAATGGAAAGATGAGGATTTAGAGGAGGAGGTCAATATGTACGGCGAAATGTGGAAGAAAGGAACGGTGCTTTCTGTACTAATGAAGCATCAGGCGCATCATTGTGGGCAATTGACCATACTGATGCGTTTGGAAGGGCATAAGGTGCAGGGTGTTTATGGACCTTCAAAAGAAGAATGGCAATTGATGAATATGCCATCTCCAGAATAAAGATTGACTGCAAGGATTAAAACCAGTTTTTACGCTTAAAGTAAAACAGCATGAATATTGGTACGATGATCATCAAGGAAGTTGCTATCCAGAACCCATTTTGATTATGAAGAATAGGGATGCGGTCGAAATTCATGCCGAACATCCCACCAATGACTGTAGCGGGTGCCAGCAAGGCAGTTACGATGGCAAGGAACTTCATCACTTCATTGGTCTTCAGGTTGACCTGACTCAAATAAAGGTCCCTGATATTGGTAATGACGTCGCGATAGGTTTCGCATAAATCATTGGCTTGAATTATGTGGTCGAAAATGTCCTTGAAGTATTTATTGTTGCGTTCCTCAATCAGCGCTGTTTCAGAGCGGATGATACTGCCCATCAGTTCCCTTACCGGATGAGCATTCCGTTTGAAGAACATGATTTCTTTTCGAAGGTCATTGATATGGTTCATTGAATACGTATCCGAGTTACCTCTTGATATGTCTTCCTCAAGCTTTTCAATCTGAACAGCCAGTTTGTCAAGCACGATGAAATACTGATCGACTATGGCATCCAATAATGCATAGAGCAGATAATCAGCACCATGTTGCCTTACTTTAGTTGCTGCTATTTTGAGTTTATCCCTTACAGGAGCAAACAAGTCACGAATGCAATCATCCTGGAATGTGATCAGGAAGTTTTTACCTAAGACAAAACTCACTTGTTCACTTTCAATACTCGTGGTTTCTTCATTGAAATAAAGCATATGAATGACACAAGTGAACAGGTTGTCGATTTCATCAGACTTTGGGCGTTGGTTCTTACTCAGGATATCTTCTACGATCAACGGATGGAGGCCGATATTTTTTCCTATCTTTTCGATGGTTTGGGTATTGAGAATATCAACATTCAGCCAATAATATTTGTTGCTGTCAAACAAGGAAACAAGCACTTCATCGCTACTGATTGAATCGTTACGGGAAGAATGTGCCTGATCATATTCATACAAACTAAGTATAGATTCTTGCTGTACAGGAGGTATCGGACTGACTGTAGGATTATTCTGTAGGATTTTTTTAGTGCGCAGAATCTCCAGGGGATTGATCAACTGCAGATAATTTTTCTTGCTTGTCCTCATATTGGATGATTAACCTATTAATATATTGGAAGCGAATTTTTCAGAGACATTGATCTCCTTTTTATTGACCTGGATTTGCATCGAATGATCGAATTCTATTTTTCGTATTACCTTGATGGAAGTGGATAATGTGATATGCAATTGCATAAGATAATTCAGGAATTCACTTGATGAATCCTTCACTGCCACAACTTTATAAGTGGAACCCACAGTGGCTTCTGCCAAGGTAGTTTTGGATATGCTTACAACTTTTCCTTTTGTATCGGGTATCGGATCGCCATGAGGGTCGTGGGTTGGAAATTCAAGGAAGGCATCCAATTTGTTAATCAGTTTTTCAGACTGTATATGTTCAAGTTGTTCAGCGACCTCATGAACCTCATCCCATTTAAAATTCAATTTATCAACCAGAAACACTTCCCATAAACGGTGTTTACGGATGATTTGCAATGCTATTTCATTTCCTTTTTTAGTCAGAGAAACCTTGCCATATCGCTCATATGAGATGAGATGCTTTACTTTCAGCTTTTTCAACATGGACGTTACGGTAGCAGGCTTGATCAAGAGGAATTCTGCGATACTATTGGTCGATGTTTGTTCATGCGAACTATTGTTACCCAGATGGTAAATTGATTTCAGATAGTTTTCTTCAGTATAACTCAGTATCACAAGACGAAAGTAAGGAATAATAATGCTTAGTGCTTTATTTCGGAAGATTCATACATAAAAAAAACGCCTCCTGAGAGGCGTTTAATATATTGATGGGAGAAATTAATCCCATTTTTTAGTTTCGTTTAAACCTGCTTCTTGAGCATTCAGGATATCTCTTGGCGTGGAATTTACGTTGATAAAAGCTGCAAACTGCACATTCGCCATGTTATTGATATTCATAGTTGACAAATCGATGTCTTTGAATTCAACGATAGTATATTTCTTAGTTGAAGTTAAATCAACCGCATCACCATCGTTAGCAGTTACCAAACCTCTTAGAACATGAGAATGTTGCCAGTTAGCATCAACAACTACTGTAGTTGAGTAATTATGCTGGCCACCAGAAGATTGAGGAACATGATCTTCGATAACAGCTAATGTCAATTTAGCACCTGCTGGAATCGCACTTTTATAACCGATATAGACTTGAACAGTTGATAAGTTACCTTTTGTCTTAGTTACCATGGCAATGCCGAGGTTGGCTGTTTTAGCTAATTCAGCATTGATTTGGCTTGTCCAGTTTCCACGGTCAGAAGCATCGGCTCTGTCAACGCTTCCGTTAGGAAAGCCAGTAACACCAGTTAATGCTTTAATCCATGTATTATAAGAAGGGATTTCCATAGGGTCACCATCATGAACAGCAATTCCGACAACTTTTCCAGGATGTGCAGCAATATTGTCAACCATTACTTTGGCACCTTCTGGGCACCATCCGCACCACTCACCGGTGAATTCTTCAAGGACAGCCTTTTTAGTATAATCGGCTGGCAATGAACCTACCGGAGCTAAAGGATCTGCCGGAGGGGGAGTTGTTGTTGTTGTGTGTGTGGTATTGCCTAGAAAGTTAGTACCATCAACTGTCGAGCTACTTTTCTTGCAAGCGTTAAAGCTTAAGGCCAATGCCGTTAAAAGGGTGAAGGTGAGAAGTTTTTTCATGTTTAAGTTTATTTTTTATGAATGACGTAACAAATATAGATTTTATTATTTAATAATTTATCCCGTTAACAAATATTCAGATGGATTCATATCAATTAACCTATTCAAGAAAATCGTCATGAGTTAGAAGTTGGTTGAAATGAACTATTGATCAGGGAGTTGACATGTGAAAGTTTTTGTTCTTCCTCCGTTCTTGCTTGAATTTCTTTATTCTGATTCATTTTTCTCTTTTGGAAATTTGATAGTTTGGTCATTCTTCCCAGATTGTCTTCGCTTAATAAGAAAGCGCGGTCTAACCATACATTCACGATATCCATCAATTCTTTTCGTGATACCTTATTACAGATATTCATGAAAGGGTCATTTACGAATTTATCCAGTTCTCCGTTTTTAATTTGTGAGTAGATAGTTTCAATACCCTTGCCATCTTCACAGACGCCATTGATAATCCCCAAATCGTGAATTTCTTCAGCTGAGAATGTCTTATTCGAATGGATAATGTCGTTCGCCTTGTTGTAACCTACCTTTTTGGTAAGGAAACTATATGCTCCCATGCCAGGGAAGGTACCGAAAATCACTTCAGGGAAACTGAATTTTGCCGATTGCTCAGCCAAGATATAATTGCCTGAAAGTGCACTTTCAAAGCCTCCACCGAAGGCATTTCCCTGAATCACACATGCCGAAAAGACGTCTACTTCGTAGTTACTGTTGAAGTTGTATACGAGTTCAATACATTTATAAGCATAATCTTGTAAGGCCTTTCGATTAGAATTTCGTATACAGGAGACAAAAAACTCAAGGTCGCCACCGAGATTCCAAACTCCTTTATTGAGGGAATGTGCTACCACATACTTGATGTTCTCTTTCCGGATGAAATAAAGAATCAAATCTTTGACGTACGACAGATTGTCAAGAAAGTGAATAGAATAACATAATTTGTCCTGAAGATCAATTCCTACCCATAAAATTTTGTGTTCCTCATCAATCTTGATTCGAAGGTTGTTATTAATAAACATAAGAATTGTGTTTTAGTGAGATGAAATTTTAGTAATGGAAATGTGAAAATAGTAAAAATTAAATATTTACCTAAACAATTAATTGATAACACTTTATGAATGGTGTGAATAGTCATCTTTTTTTAAATAATCATTGAATAACAGCTATTGTTATGTCATAAGTCGCAGTTTGAGTTTTGTTTCTTTCATTTTTACATGTATCGTGAAAATTCATAAACTTCGGGTTGGCTTATTATGTTTTTAATAACAATACACTTCGGCATACCTGTCTTTTATCTGACCTGATTTGACCTATATTTGCCTCCAATTTTAAACAATTCAGGCTCTTTGTATGATTAGCAGAAGAAACATCCGAATCAAGGTATTCCAGACAATATACGAACTAGGGCAGCAGTTTGAAGAGGTCGATACGCAATTACCACCTAAGATATTGGACGACAAGATCAGAGAAACATCAGCCTTGCTTGCTGCCATAACTCATCTGACATGCCTTCTGTCTGAATATGTAGTGGTTCATGCCAACCAAAAGGCGTCGAAATTAATCGCTTCAGTTGAAGACATGAATGTTAACAAGAAACTGGCGGGAAATACCATCATTCAGCAACTAAAAAGGAATGCTTCCTTTATAGAAGCAATAAAAATACATAAGTTAGCGTCCCTGTTCGATGATGAAATGATAAAAAAGATATTTCAGTGCCTGATTGATTCTGATGAGTATAAAAAATATATTTTAAAAACAGAACGGACATCGCAGGAAGAAAAAGAAATTCTTCAATTTATTTTATCCAAATGTATTTTTTCGAATGAAATAGCTTCTGGTTTTCTTAGTGAACGTTTCTTGTGTTGGTACAATGATGCTGATATGATTGAAGCGTGGATGGATAAATTATTGACCAATGCCTCGACTTTTCAATTCAATCGGTTGATATCAGCTGATAAACTGGAATTTGCCCATGAACTAATCAAAACTTATTACGAAAAGAAAGAGATCGTATTTAGTCTAATCGAACCTAAACTTGTGAATTGGGATGCTGAACGGGTTGCACTGATAGACTTGATATTACTTCATCTGGGGATTATAGAGATGCTTTACTTCAACACCATACCAGTTAAGGTCACTATAAACGAATACATCGATCTCGCCAAATCATACAGTACCTTGCAAAGCGGTCAGTTCGTGAATGGATTGCTTGACAATGTACATAAAGACCTTCTGAGAGAAAATAAATTAAATAAAGAGATTTTTGCAAAAAAGTAATTTATAAAAATACAATTTGTTAATCGTATGTTTCGCTTCAACTTATTAAGTGTTATTGGTCTTTCTGCTTTTCTGTTTTCATGCCATTCAACGGTTCGTTCAGATGATTCAGCTGCTTTGAATGGGCATATGCCAAGTAGTCTCGTTGAGAACCCCAGATCCTTGCAGGATGATACGCTCGCTCTGCATTCATTAGGTAGTATTTTATTTTCAGATACAATCCATGATTTTGGGAAAGTGTCAGAAGGGGAGGTGCTAACATTCGATTTTGAATTCATAAATGCAGGTAAAAAAGATATTGTTATCAGTGAGGCAAAAGCATCTTGTGGCTGCACTGTGCCATTATTTCCTCAGCAACCTATAAAGTCAGGAGAAAAAAACAAGATCAAAGTAACATTTAACAGTCAAGGCAAGAAAGGGTATAATGAGAAGATGATTATTGTCAGCACGAATGGGAATCCGTCTGAATATAACTTATATATCAGGGCAGCTGTGAACTAAAATAAAATTATTTTCTGACTGGATATTTGAATACTTTTGCGCAAAAAATACAACAACATGAATTCGATTGACACTTTACTGATGATGGGAGAGGGAGGAAAACCTAATCCGATGATGAATCTGGTTTTTATGGTAGGAATGATTGCCGTAATGTATTTCTTTATGATACGTCCTCAAATGAAACGTGCGAAGGAACAAAAGGAGTTCTCGAATCAGAATAATATTGGCGATACCATTATTACGACGGCAGGTATCTACGGAAAGATTGTAAAGGCGAATGATGATGGTACAATTTCTGTTGAAGTGGATCGTAATACAGTCATAAAAATGGATCGAAGCGCCATCTCTATGGAACTTACTTCTGCATTCAGGAAAAAAGCCACCGCAGAGATTAAGGCATAATCCTGTTTGCGTATAACTCAGTCATCACACATGAAAACAATCATCGGTATACTCCGAAATAAATATTTTCTGGTTACAACCGGTTTCATTTTATGGATATTCTTTTTTGCAGAATATGATGTCGTATCCCAATATAAACAACGATTGGAACTTGATGAGATGAAGCAAAAAATAATTTATCTGGAAAAGGAGATTGAAGTTATTCAGGCCGAGAAGCTAGCAATTAAAACTGACTCCAACACACTTGAAAAGTATGCCCGTGAAAAATATTTCATGAAACATCCCAATGAAGAAGTCTTCGTATTCGATACGATTTTGAAGAAATGATCAGCAACTAGGTTATCAGTCAATTTTAAGTCCGTTTTTTGTTTCTTTTCTCGAATAAATCAAATAGAAAATGGTATAAAAGCTTACAAAAATCAATGAAATGATGAACAAAGAAAATGAACTGTTATAAAACAAGATAGCCAGTAAATTAAACAGAAGTACGAATGGGAATATCAGTAAGGAGGTCAATGGGTTGTTATGCTTGGTAATATTCCTGAAGACAAGTTGATGGACATGTTTTGAATCAGGATGTAAGGGTGACAATCGATGTATGATCATTCTTCTTGAGAATGAAAAGATGACTTCCCAAACAGGATAAATAAGACAAACCAGCGCAAACCAGGGCGAAATATCATGGTTTCTTTTGACAATCATGATGGAAAGGACAGCCAACATGAATCCCAAGCTATACGCTCCTCCGTCGCCGAGAAATATCTTTCCGAAAGGAAAGTTGAACAAGATAAACCCCAGAATGGAAGCCATACAGATGAGGCTGATGTAGGCCATGGTCTGGTCTCCGACGCGTAGACTGATGACAAAATAGGTTGTGAAAATTAAAAAGCATACACCGGAAGATAGCCCGTTAAAACCATCAATCAGATTGGTGCCGTTGATGAGTCCCAGAAAAGCGATGATCGATATGAAGACACCGAGCCAATACGGAACTACGATGAAACCAAAATCAAGCACGACAGCATCGATAAGGTATATAGCCATGACGGCAGAAATGCTCATAATCAACAATCTTCGAAGCGGGGATATTTTAGCGAACAGATCTTCAAGAAATCCGGCTAGAAAGGCTGGAATCAGGCAAAGGATGATTTTAAGACCTAGTTCAAGATCTTTGGTCATGAATACACAGGCAATGAAAATACCTAAGCCTCCGATGCGTGGGGTGGGTTCGTTGTGCAGCTTTTGGGGTAAATCACTCGTATGGTCGTCAATAAATATGCCACGTTTGTGCGATAAATCTATGACGAGATATTGAGTTAGTGTGGAAACCAAAAATGCGCCCACAGCGTATATAACAAGAGAATAATCCATTATGTGTGAGCAAATATATTATTTTAATGATAATTTCCTTACACAAATTTAATCGTGCGCCTGCTTACAAAAGTTGTCGTTCATTCTTCAATTGACCTGAAAGTCATTATACTGTAAGATTCAGATACCCACTATCCTTCCGTCGTCAGTTGTTTTAAAAATAAAACAGGACAACTGCGATTATTCGGATTCAGAAAACTAAATTTGCGCTAAAATTTTAATTCAAGATGAATTTACACGAATATCAAGCCAAAGATTTATTAAAACGTTACCATGTACCTGTGCAAAGTGGGATACTATGTGTGAATAATGAAGAAGTGATTGCTGCTTACAAGGAAATAAGTGCCTATACCAAGTCACGCTTCGTGGTAGCAAAAGCCCAGATTCATGCAGGTGGACGAGGAAAAGGGACTTTCAAAGAAGTGCCGGAACAACATGGAGTTCAAGTCTTGAAAAGTGAGGAAATGGCAAAACAGGTGGCCGATAATATGTTTGGTAATACCCTTGTGACGCTTCAAACCGGAGATTCAGGGAAAATAGTATCGAAAATGTTCATGGCCGAAGATGCCTACTATGAAGGTACAAGTCCTGTTAAGGAATTTTATTTATCCATCCTCCTTGATCGTCAGAAAAAGCAATACGTGTTCATGTATAGCACAGAAGGAGGAATGAACATTGAAGATGTTGCGCATAATACACCTGAAAAAATATTCAAGGAGTGGGTTGAGCCGGGTCGTCCGTTGCAAGCTTTCCAAGCAAGGAAGATTGCCTTCAATCTTGGATTAAGTGGTGAAGCCTTCAAGAATTGTGTCAAATTCGTTACCAATCTTTACAATGCCTTTATCGGATTGGACTGCGATATGCTTGAAATTAATCCATTATTCAAGACCAGTGATGATAAGATTATTGCGGTTGACTGTAAGATGAATCTTGAAGAGAATGCGCTGATCCGACATAAGGATCTTGCTGATTTGCGCGACAAGTCAGAAGAGGACCCAACGGAAGTGGAAGCCAGTGAAAGCAATCTGAATTATGTGAAACTTGACGGCAATGTCGGATGTATGGTCAACGGAGCGGGTCTCGCAATGGCAACGATGGATATGATCAAATTAAGCGGTGGTGAACCTGCGAACTTTTTGGATGTTGGTGGTGGAGCAAATGCGACAACGGTGGAAGCTGGTTTTAGATTGATTTTGAAAGACCCTAATGTAAAGGCAATTCTAGTCAACATCTTTGGCGGAATTGTTCGATGTGACCGTGTGGCGCAGGGCGTTGTGGATGCTTATAATGCCATCGGAGAAATTAACGTGCCGGTTATTGTCCGACTTCAAGGAACAAATGCAGAAGCTGCTAAAGATTTGATTGAAAAATCCGGATTGAAAGTTCAGAGTGCTATCTTGTTAAGTGAAGCAGCTGAACTGGTCAATAAAGCTGTCGCCTAATCCCAACTCTATAAAAATGTAATGAACGTCCAATAACTTTTTCAGGTTGCTGGACGTTTTTTCTTTATACAAGCTTCTAATGAGTCTGTCGATCTAAAACACCCAAATAACTTTATTGCCATTCATCAAATAAGAAAGATTATTATAACAACTGTCTTTTACATTTGGAACCAACTTAAAAATAAAAATACATGAAAAAATTAATCGCACTGGGAATAACGCTTTTCGTTGCCTTTCAGTCAATTTCAGTTTCAGCTCAGGATTTAAATGAGATTGTCAAAAATCATATTGCAGCAATTGGTGGTGCCGATAACTGGAGCAAGCTTAAATCCATGACATCGGAAATGACAATGAAAGCTCAAGGAGCTGAAATAAAAGTAGTTGTCAATCTGATTCCAAAGAAGGCTATGCGTGCCGATATTGAAGTGATGGGAATGAACGGTTATCAGATTATGACAGATAAGGAGGGGTGGAGTTTCATGCCTTTCGCGGGACAGACGAAAGCCGAACCTTCAACACCAGATGATGTGAAAGCGGCACAAGATAATTTAGATATTGTTGATCAACTCATCACGTATAAGGATTATGGGAAAAAAATAGACTATCTGGGTAAAGATGATGTTGAAGGCACAGAATGCCATAAGATTGCTTTGACCAATAAGGAAGGCGAAGTGACTACATTCTTCATTGACCCTTCTACCTATTATGTCATCAAGGAAGTATCAAAGAAAAAAGCGAACGGCAAGGAATTTGAAATGACGAAGACCTACGGAAATTATAAGAAACTTGAAGAAGGAATCGTGTTTCCCATGCTGTCAGGCGGCGATCAGGGAGAAATGGAGATAACCAAAGTAACCATCAACAAGCCGATTGATGAGGCCATGTTTCAGCCTAAATCACTCAGCGAGTTGAAGAAATAACGAACTAAGCTTGCCATAAGGCTTTCGTTGAGCAAGCCATTGTTTTTATCATTTAATATCATACAAACTAAATCAATTATGAGAAAAATACTTTTCATGGCTTTTTTTCTGTGCGTTTCTGCTACTGCCATTGCACAAAATTCCGTTAGCTCTTCTTTGTTCAGTGTTATGGAAGCCAGATCCATGGGTCCAGGTACAATGAGCGGACGAGTTTCAGCAATCACCGGGGTGAATAATGATAATGGCAAAACCATGTATCTCGGTACAGCAGGAGGTGGTGTTTGGAAGTCAACCAATGCAGGTACTTCCTATAAATCGGTCTTCGATAAATATTGTCAGTCAATTGGTGCGATAGCGATCGATCAGAAAAATCCGACTACGCTCTATGTCGGTACCGGAGAAAGTAATATGAGAAATTCTGTCTCTATAGGAAATGGAATGTATAAATCAACTGATGGTGGTGATAACTGGAAAAAAATCGGTCTGGACAGTACAGAGCATATTTCAAAAATTATCGTGCATCCGAGTAATTCGGATATCATTTACGTATCAGTGCCGGGACCGCTTTGGAGTGACAGCGAACATCGCGGATTATACAAATCTGAAGATGGGGGAACAACCTGGAAGAAAATACTCTACAAAGATGCAAAGACAGGTTGCGCCGATTTGTTGATGGACCCTAACAACGCGAATATTTTATTCGCTTCGATGTGGCAATTCAGACGTCAACCCTTTAGTTTTAATTCGGGAGGAGAAGGAAGCGGTTTATTTAAAAGTATCGATGGCGGTGCAACATGGAAAGAAATAAGCAATGGTTTGCCGACAAAGCCTTTCGGACGAATTGCTATGACATTGGCTCCAAGTAATCCAAAGAAAATGATTGCCATTGTTGAAAATAAGACAACCGGTTTATATATATCTGAAGATGGAGGTGATACCTGGAAGAGTCAGAGTGCCACGATGAATGTATGTGCACGTCCATTTTATTTTAGCACCATCGTTGTGGATCCAAAAGATGAAAAGAGGGTGTATCGTCCTGCGTTTGAATTCGCCTATTCGGATGATGGTGGGTACTCATTTTCGAACGCGTCAAGCGATGGTGGTTGGGTACATAGCGATATGCATGCCCTTTGGATCAATCCTATAAATACAAATCTTATGTACCTCGGCACAGACGGTGGTGTGTATATGAGTATTGATCGTGGCGTGACCTGGATGTTTCAGCAAAGCTTGCCTGTCGGTCAGTTTTATCATGTAGCCTTTGATAATAAAGATCCTTATAACGTATATGGCGGCTTACAGGATAATGGAAGCTGGATGGCACCAAGTTCGTCACCAGGTGGTGTGGGCAATGCGAACTGGAGTAGAATATTTGGTGGCGATGGTTTCTGGACTGTACCCGATGTCGATGGAAAGACAGCCTATGCCGAATATCAGGGAGGAAATATGGTACGAGTTGAACTCGCTACGTTAAAGGGTGAAAGTATTCAACCTAAGAAAACATTGAAGGAGGAAAAGTTGCGATGGAACTGGAATACTTCTATTGTCACAGGAAAGAAGAATCCTAAGAACTTATATGTTGGAGCACAATATGTTTACAAATCCACTGATCAGGGGAGAAACTGGGCTCGTATTTCACCCGATCTGACGACCAATGATAAGAAAAAACAAGAACAGGAAGATAGCGGTGGTTTAAGTGCCGATAATACATCGGCTGAAAATCACTGTACTGTGTTCACGATTGCAGAATCACCCCTGGATGAGAATCTGGTTTGGGCCGGTACCGATGATGGTAATCTGCAATACACACTTGATGGAGGTAAAAAATGGACCAATGTTTCTATGAATGTACCGAAATGTGGTATCGCAAGTCAGGCTTGGGTGAGTAGCATACAACCATCGCAGTTTGATAAAAATACATTGTATGTCACTTTCGAAAATCATATGTATGGCGATCATAAGACTTATTTAGGTAAAAGCACAGATCTTGGTAAGACATGGATACGACTTGATAGCAAAGAATTCAACAGTTTCGCACATAAGATCGCTGAAGACCCTGAAAATAAGAATCTGCTTTTTCTGGGTACAGAGATGGGCTTGTTTTGCACGCTGGACGGTGGAGCAAATTGGTTTCGGATGAAAAATAATATTCCTGAATATGCCATGGTGCGTGATATTCAGATACATCCTAAAACACATGACCTTATAATAGCCACACATGGTCGTGGTATTTATATCCTGGATGACATACGTCCTATCAGAAACATGAATCAGGAAACTATAGGTAAGGATGTATACATTTTTCCTACACCTGATATTCTTCTCAACAATGGACGATTCGGTTGGGGTGGACCTGAAGTCTCTGGCGGATGGGGTGCCGGCAATGCGCCTATAAAACCATCGATACAATATTACTTGAAAGATCGGGTAACGTCAGGCAAAGCCACCATCGATATACTGGATGATAAGGGTAACCTGATTCAATCCATGCCGGCTACGATTCGTAAGGGAATCAATAAAGTCGACTGGAATCTAAGAGGTACACCACCACGTGTAGCTGCTGGCAGTACTAAAATGGACGGTGCTGGATTCACCGCGCCGATGGTGTTACCTGGTAACTATACTATCAAATTGAAAATCAAAGACAAAGAGTATCTGAGCACGGTACGTTGTATTCATGATAATGACAACAAGGATTTAAGTGTGACAGATCGTAAACTTGTGTACGACAAAGCGATGGCACTTCAAGTTATGTACACACGATTAGCAAATACCATCGATACTATTGCAAGTCTGCAGGCCAAATTGAAAGCCGATACGGTAGCGTTTAAAAAATCAAAATCAAGCAAAGTGATCTATGACGATCTGGAAAAAGTACGAGCTGAATTGATGGCAACCAAACAGACGTCGATGTTCGCTGATGAAGAGAAGATACGTGAAAAAATTTCTGAGTTATACAGTACATTCTGTTCGATGGAAGCTAAGCCCAACTCGACTCAACTTCAAGCAATAGAGTCATTAGAAGCCGAGCTGAAAACGCAGGAGGTGAATCTTGATAAGGTTAGAAAGAAATATCCTGGATCGACGGTTTATTAAGGGAAAATTCAATCTAATTTATCGTAGAACGTTTTAAAAATGTAACCTAGCTGTCTGTCAACGAAATGATGATGCTTTCTATGGGCAGATAAGCTTAGTCCATCTCCCACATCATACCTAGACTGATATTTCTTCCAGGCATCATTCGTCCTGAAATGCTTTCATAGTAAGCATTGAATACATTATTGAACCGGAAGGCTGCATGAAGCAGATTGTTTCTAATCCGGAATTTGTATGAAGCAAACAGGTTGCCGGTGAAATAGGGTTTCAGATATTGACTTTCATCTGTGGTGATAAAGCGATAACCTGTATACGTATGTATGTAGCTTATTTCGAATTGGTTCCATTTTATTCCGACAGTGCCTTTCAACTGATAACGTGGTACATACGGAATCTGTTTGCCGATTGAATAATCGTTACTGATGGCTGATTCCTTTGTGGTGGAAAGGGTATATGCATAAAGTACATCGAAGGAAACCAATCGTCTTTTTTCTATGCGATTGAAAGCACTACTCTTTGCAATATTTACTTCGATCATCGTGATGGAATCCTTTGGATAATTATCCGGTTTGTTTCCGGCTAAGTTGACATCATAATGCCCTATGAACTCAAGTCCCCGGCTCCAAACCTTTTGAATATTGTGTGGTGTCAATATCGATGCGCCATACCATGCAATCCAATTGCTGACTTCGCGGTTAAACAAGGCCATATCGGCATGAAAAGTTTGCTTTTGATATTTCTTGCTTACTTGAAATCCTCCTTCAAGATTTTTGCTAGTTTCAGGTTTGAGATGAATATTGCCGCCGGGATTATAGTATAGTTCATTCAATGTCGGCATCCTGTAATGGCTTGATGCCGTTATATAAGGTTTGATAAGAGGCCATACATCACAATTCAATGAGAGATTCGCTATCATGGGTACCTGAAACACATCGGTTACTTCTTTCTCGATAGACGATTGTAGGTTGATATGTTTCAATAGTTGGTCTGCCGAATAAGTTGCAATAGCACCGACTTTATTCAAAGAAGAATTTGAATGGCCGGCTAAAAATGATCGGTTGGCCATTAACTGCACACTCACCTTTTGATGACGCGGGAGCTGCAGATTGAATTGCTCAACAAGAGGAATGCTGATGACAGAAGCCTGCGAACGGAGTTGAATCATTGAATCTTCATATGAATATGTTTCATAAAATAAACCAAGCGTGGTGGCTGAAGAATACGATTGAAAACGTTGACTCTCCAATTTTAAGAGGGTGCGATAAGCTGAATTGATTTCCATCTTGGCACTTGATTCTTCGAACATCGCAGGAGGAATTTCGCGTTGCTGATGTTGAGCCCACGCATGCCATGAAAGAATAGAATGATTGTTTATTTTTAATGAAAGGTCATTCAATACACTGATCTGCTTGCTTTGCGCATGCTCCAATGTGTCTGACTTCGTTTTATCTGTATTGAAAAAAGTGAATTCATTCTTAGCCTTACTCATGTTCATACGAAACCGGTTGGACACCCGACGATTAGATATCATGGCGACTATGGAAGCATTGTGATTTTTCAGACTTTCATAACCAAATGCGACTTGAATATTTTTATTTTTATAGAATGAAGGTTTCTCATTGGATAGAAGAATACAGCCGCTCATCGCTGGATTTTTTGTCGTACTTCCATAGTCAATATCAATCCGGTCAAAAAAGGAAACAGGTAAGCCGCTGAAATCACTAAGCCCGGTCATGGCGTTATTGATGTTCACTCCGTTCCATAATACCTGCGTCTGTGCAGCCGAACTGCCACGTATGCTGATGGTGCTCAAACTTCCGATACCATAGTTCTTTACAAATACATTAGTATGCAGTTGAAGTATGTTTTGTAATGATGAATTTTGGTAGTATTGAGAAATGGACGATTCGATCGGTTGCGATGAAGCTTGCACCATTCGAGTTTTTTTATCAGTGACGGTTACTTCCTTTATAGTATCCTGCTTGGCTTGCTGAGCATCGGTTTGAAGTATCGATATCAGAAAGAATGATATGATTAGCGATCTTTTCATTTATTTGAACAGAAAACTATTGGCACCGATTCCGGCAGTATATTGATTGATGAAATTACCGGTATTTGAATACTCATACACGGTACTTTGTTGCGTAAATCCTTTCGGGTCGGAAAGGAAAATATGATGAGTGACACTATCTAAACCAAAGGCCCAGAAATACGAATTGACAGGTGCTTGTATGAATGGTAAAGCTGGTAACGTGCCATCTGAAATGCTCATTTTGTACAAGCCGTTACTGGATGACGTGCCATTGTAATCGACATTGATAAAGTAAAGAGTGTCTTTATTTGTATTGATGCTGAGACGAAACGGGTCTTGTTCTGAAATGAAGGGAAGTGTCTGAACGATTTGATTTGAGAGTGGATTGTATTGTGTCAAATGTGAGGACTTGTTTTTGTATTTATTGCCGGAAAGAATCCACAGCATCCCATTTTTGTCGCATACAAGATCATGCGAAGCCTGTCCGTTGATATGGATACGATTTTCAATACTATCGTTACCGGTATTGATCTGATAGATGACATTGCTAGCGGTGTCCCAGTTGGTGACATAACAATATCCATTCAGGTAAATCATCTTTTCAGTATTTGGATAATCGACATGGATGGTTTTTGTGATTGTATTGGAAGTCAAATCGAGAACATACACATTCGGGAAATACAGACAAGACACATAGGCCTTGTTAGCACCGACCTGCGTGATATAACGAGGTGATTTGACAGATGTGATAGTCGTTATTTCTTTGTATGTGTTCGGATCGATCACGACAATCTTATTGGAATTATTGACCGTCACATAATAGGTATTGTTGATTAGTGAAATAGACTGCACTACATCGCCGAGGCTTGTAGTATTCGAGGTAAAATATAATTGATTGATGATGGTCTTCGTCTCAAAATCCAGAAAACTAAGTTCGCCATTATTATTCCCATACGAACCTTCGTTACAGATGACGATACCATGATGTGTTGCATTAGGAAGAACATGAAGTTCCGGTTTGGGTTTGTCTTTGATACATGCTTGCAGGCTAGCAAAGAAGCATGTGAGTAGAAAAAGAAGCCTATTCATATTTTGAAATCAATTGATGGCTTCGTACACCATTTTTGAATAATACTGTTAAAACATATTGGCCATTAGAAAGAGTTGATATATCCAAATCGCCATAAAGATTGGATTGCCGGATCAATTGTTTGCCTTCAAATGAATAGATGATCGCCTCATTGATTTCTTTCAAAGACTTGCAATGCAATATGCCTTTGGTCGGGTTGGGATAGAATAGGTTTATGTTATCTTTGGTCTCACTAGAAAATCCCGTTGGGAATTTCTGATGTATGATACCGATGGCATCAAGATCAAAACCACCGGTCGGGAATGGTGTTGGATATGGATCATTGATTTTATGGCTGTTGGCATCACGAACACAATTTGTTTCATCAAGAGATCCAACGATATCTTTCACTTTGATATAATGGATGTCATTGATATTCAAACCGGATTGTGTACTCAATTCGCTTAGTTCAAACGGAGTGCCATAGCCCGAAACATATTTACCTGCAAGATTATTGATATGTCGCGCATCCATGTAATCGCCGGCACCTCCAATCTGAAGTGTCGTGTCATTTTCGCAAATTGGAGCAAATTTAAAAAACGTGAATCCATCATTACTCACTTCAACTTGCGCCAATTCAAGATAAGCCAGATTTGAATCGAAGGGACTCAGAAAGCCATTTTCAAAAATAGCAAAGTCAAATCCAGGTCCGTTGATTATTGGATTTTCAAAAAAGAAAACGGCTTCACCGGCGTCACCAAGACTAACGATATTGCCATCTGCTTTGCCGAAGGCGTTTGATGGATCACCTGCCGATGTTTTTCCTAATGTCGTATCTGCAATATTTACCCAGCCTCTGTTTATCAGGCAATTTGAAGCCCAATCGACAAAGGCGGTACTGTCCTTATACATGGCAGTACTTCCAGGCAATCCGGCCTGTGGCGCAAATTGCGCATGACTATAATATGAAGCGAATACGAGGAAAAAAAATGTAGTAGGAATCTTCATATGGCCTATTTGATAAGTTTCCTGAACGTCACTTTTTCGCCATTATCAATTCGGATGATATATTGCCCAGGAGCCATATTACCCGTGTTGACTTTTTTTGTTTCGTGTTTGTTGAGTGCGGACGAATAGATTGTTTGTCCGTTGATGGCGTTGATAGTAAACGCTAAATTAGTATTCGTGTTATTTTCAATCATCGCATAATCATTCACAGGTACAGGATAAATTTTTATGCCATCTGCATCTGTCAATTCTTCAAGACCTTCGATCACATAATTCAAGTCATCCATACAGAAATAAGAAGGGGTGAGCATGCCGAACGAATTATTATCAGAAGATACCAGATTATATGTCAGACTATCGACTGGTCCTAATACACTCAGATCCACTAAGGTCCAGTCTTTTATGATATAGTCATTGGCATTATTGGAGAATCTGTAATCAGCCAGATAAAAATGAACAGTATCTGTCTTAGGTGTTCCTGCAAACCAGCCTGTGATATCCAAACGAAAAAAATCAGGGTCATTGCCAGACGGACCACCAAATTTCTTAGATGTGAAATTTCCATCTCGTATGGTTTTATAGCCATAGGTTGAATTGGTCACATACATGCTACCCATCATAGCATGTGTCGTGAATTTTATTTTATTGACGAGTGAATCATATCCCATATAGGCCACTGCGTATTTGCTTGAGTTGTTATGGCCCTTTCCGGTAACGGCACTCATTTCATTTGTCCAGGTGCCATTGCTTGTATCCGTATCATCTGAATAACCCCATCCACTCCAGGTGTCGCCCCCCATACTGGTATCCCTGTCGTTGATGAACATCGCACTCCCGTTCTGAAAGGCTATGGTCGAGTCGAGACCCTGAATGCCATTCCAATACACGGCAGGTGACAGTAATGGGAGTGCTTCAAAGTTGGTGATTTGTGCGCTGGTGCTTATTGCCAGACAGGCTGCAACGATAAATGCTGTAATTTTTTTCATCTTTATTTTCATTAAAATACGTTACTAAAAAATAACGGGAACGGTTCAATAAGTATGAAAAGTGTATTCGTACTTACCATTGGCTTTTTTCCCGAAGCCAGTGAATAAAAATTGTGTTTCAGGCAGGTCTTCTGACTTACTCTATTCCTGATTCGGCCTTCCCGTTTTGTTTTAATAAACAGTGGCATGTTTGAATCAAGATTAACAGAGCTTACAGCACCGGGTAGTGTTACTGAGTTTCACAGTATTCCCTTTTCACCTCACACATGTAAAATTTAAGGCACCTGATACGTGGACAAAAGTATAGAATAGAAAACGTAAATCTGAAATTCTTATTAACATTTTTCATGTTAATAGTGTTGCATGTCATGAAAAGTCTGTTTACATTTGAGTACACTTAAAACTATATGCCATGAAAAAGATGTACACTCTTCTTTTGTTTATTTTCTGTCTCCCCATTGTTACTTTCTCTCAAAACGGCTGTCCTCCTTGTCCTGATGAGTTTTTGATCAGGGACAGTATTAACTGTAATTATGTGGAAATGCATGGGCAAGCACCCGGATCCAATTACTCAAATACTGATTCCACTGCAATGCGTGTGTGTCAAAATTCCATAATGAAATATTCTATTCAGACAATCGGGTTCGGGACTGTCGGTTCATGTAGCTATTCCAATCTGGTGGTGGATACTGTCATTGTTCAAGGAGGTATACTGCTCAGCTTTACGAATAGTAGTTATACTATTCAGTGGGGTGGAGGTAACACCGGAACTGTACAGATACATTTTCATATTCCTGGCGGAGGATCAAATGGTGGTCCAGGATGTGACGGAATCGTTACTGTACATTATCAGTTGAAACCTAATCCGGTTGCTGCATTTACGGCTTCGCCTAACCCGGCATGTTTCAATAATCCTACCAATATCACGTTCAATTCTTCTGCTTCGGTCGGGGCTGTTAGCTATTTTTGGGACTTTGGTGATGGGTTTACATCCACTTCTCCTAATCCTGTTCATCCTTATACCAGTCCGGGTACATTCACGGTTTGTCTGACTGTCACAAACTCCGCAGCCGGTGGTAATGGCACTGTGGGTAATGTAGGCGCCTGCCCGAGTTGCAGCGGAACCGTCTGTCATAATGTAGTGATTGCCAATTTGCCAGGCCCTGATATATCATGTATTGCCACTGTCTGTGCCGGTACGACGGAAACGTATTGTACTAGTGCGACTTGCGGAACGTATAATTGGATTGTCACTGGTGGTACCATCATTTCACCTATCAATTCACCATGTATTACTGTGCAATGGGGTAGCGGTAATCCACAGGGAAATATACATTTGGATTTACCTGGCTGCCCAGGCTATTGCTCCCAAGGGACAGATATAACAGTGCCAATCGTTCCTGCTTCGACTACGATTACTGGAAGCAGTGTAGTTTGTCTAGGCAGTACGAATTCATATTCATTACCTGCTCTTCCAGGAACTACGTATAGCTGGTCGATCAGCGGGGGGCAGATGATCAATGGCAATAATACCAATACCACACAAATCAATACGACCTGGAATACCTTAGGCACCTATACCATTACCTGTGTGTATTACGATACTTCGTTGAATTGCGGAGGAACAGGAACCTTGGTGGTGAATGTGTTGCCAGAAATGAAAATTACAGGTCCGGTCAAGCGGTGCGCAGGTACCACCAGTACGCTTCATTCAGCTATTGTATCACCCGCAACGAATGTAAATTGCAACTGGACAGTTTCTCCGGCAGGAGCTACCATTACAGGTGGAAATGGAACATCATTCGCCAACTTCAGCTGGACCTTACCCGGAACGTATGTGGTAGTGGCAACTCCTGTTGCAGCCAATGTGGTATGTTCGCCGGTTTCGTATACCGTGATTGTCTATCCCCAACCGATATTGAGTGCCATCAACGGACATGATAGTATTTGTGCCAATGGCATTGCTGTGTATTCGGCCACATCTAATATGTCGGGATTATTTACATGGACAGTTATAGGAGGAACACCTACGAATCTTGGTGCTAATAATGATTCTGTTCAAATTGCATGGAACCTTAGCGGGCCGTATTCAATTTCTGTCACACAATCTTCGTATGCCAATAGTTGTTTGAGCAATTCCATAAGTAAAACCGTCTACGCATATCCTAATCCTGTAGTAACAGGTCCGGGTAATGTATGTGCCGATAATACTGAAACGTATACCATCACAAATATTGGGGCTACTAATTTCAACTGGCATGTCGTGCCTGCTCAATTCGGTACGGTTATCGGAATGACGGGATCAAGCGTTCAGATCAAATGGCATGGCAATAACAATCCTGGCGTTCCGCATACTGTGTATCTTCATTATGGAAATTGTCATGACGACTCGATGGCCATTGTGATCAATGATCCTATCGGGCCAGTGATTACGAAAACCGGCTCTTTATGTTCAGGTTCTGGTATTACGTTAAGTTCAACGGGTACCGGCACCTTTAGCTGGTCACATGTAGAAGCACCGCCTTATTCTTCAGCCACATCGACCTTGGCCAATATCAATAACCCAGGACATTATACCGTTCAGATTCAAAATTATAACGGAACCGGTTGTAATGTTTCTGCAACCTATAATATTCCTAATGTTGGTATGCCGGTTGCCCAAATTTTTGCCGGTGGACCGCTCGTCTATTGCTCGACCAATATACCTACGATGAATTTGACAGCTGTATCAGGTGGAGGATATAGCTATCAATGGTCAAAAAATGGTAGCCCGATCTCCGGTGCTACCAATTCTGTCTACAATATTAATCCAGGTAATATTCCTGCAGGAACAGGTACTTACAATTATGTTTGTGTAGTTACACTTGGCGGTTGCACGGTTACCTCAAATCAACTGACCTTGATCATCATTACCTGTACTGGCGGAACCATTGATACTACGGCTCCATGTGGCGCTAATTTTGCCATCACCGGCATCACGGGTTGTAATCCATTCACGATTTCAATCGGTTCGTTCGCACCGTCAGGTTCAAGTATAGTTCCGGGTTCTACAACGATCTATCATTATGATGACCTGACAATGACTACAGGAAATACGACACATGTTTATTCGACCATAGGAATCAAACAGGTTACTATTTGTGCTGATATATTGAAACCCGATAATAGTGTTTGTCATGTCTGTAAGGATACCTTTGTTTCAGTAACTGTAGCCGCAAATTTCTTGGCCAATATCAATTGTGGTGTCATCAATATGACGAATATGTCCACTGTCCTGTCACCTGCGATCATTTCAGGCTATAATTGGACTGTAACACCTTCAGGTACTTTCAATAATAGCGGCATTGCCAATTCGGTTCTTACTGTAACATCTTCAGGTGTTTATAATGTAACGCTCACAGTCACATCATCATTCGGTTGTAATGCTTCTTTCAGTCGTCTCCTGACTATCACATTGCCTGATGCCGACTTTACTGTGAACCCTGTTTCTTGTATCGGCACCGCAGTCAATTTAAATAATTTATATCCGACGCCCATCAATAACTGGAATTTTGGTGATGCAACTTCTTCCAATACAAGTCCTACCTTCCATGCGTATGCCGCAACCGGTTTATTCAATATCATTCATATCGTAACCGATACATTCGGATGTAAGGATACGGTCAGTAAACCCATCACGATCGTGGCTGCACCTGTCTGTCCAATTACGGTCGTAGGTGCCACCACATTCTGTTTTGGTGATTCCGTGCAACTCAAAGCATGTCCTGGCTATGTCAGCTATCAATGGTTCAACAACGGTTCGACTATTGGAGGCGCGACCTCTTCGATTTATTATGCAACCCAAACGGGCAATTATACATTTACTGCTATCAACCCTATGGGGTGTGATGTGACTTCCGATACAGTGACTGTGACTGTCTTACAGACTCCAAGTACGGTCATGACATTTACTGGCAAAGCATGTTTTGGCGATAATTATACTGTGACTGTTCCGACATGTAACACTTGTTTCTTCTTATGGGAAGTCGATGGTAATGTTGAACAATCAGGAGCATCGAATGTATTCTCGAATGTTGTGGGTGTAGCTCCATTACTCATCGGTACTCACCTGATTAAAGTCACCATCTTCGGTGCTAACGGTTGTCTGAGTAAAGATTCCATTACGGTTACCTTCAATCCTCAACCAACCGTGACTGTCAGTGTCCTTGGCAGTCCTCCGATGTTATGTTCAAATAATATCTATACTTTTTTAGCTGCCACATCTGCTGCAAGTCCGGTTTGGGCATGGACCTATTCCAATCTGAACACGATTTTGTCAACTACCAATTCATTAACCGCCTCCTCTGCCGGAATGTATAATGTGTTGGTCACAGATGGTATCACAGGTTGCACGAATTCAGCATCGCAGATGATCAATGAAAGTCCGGACCTCACATTGTTCCCGGCCGGATGTGATACACTTTGTAATAATTCAACTATCTTCCTTCCACTTGCTTCCTTTAACGGAAATGTGGCAGGTTATTCAATTACTTGGTATGATAATGCACCACCTTATACGAATGTTGTAGGCACAGGAGTTTCGTTGAATCTCAATTCATTGTCATTGGGTAATCATAATTTATCTGTCATTGTTGTAGGGCCAAACGGCTGTGTAGATACTTCGAATGTCTATTATATCTATATCGTGGCCACCACTTCTTCTAATACTACGGCGGCTGCTTGTGGTTCGTATACCTGGACGGTGAATGGTATAACCTATACGACATCCGGTATGTACACAAGTTCAACAATCAATAATGCAGGATGCCCTCAAAATGATACACTGAATCTCACTATCACTACAAGCTCAGCAAATACAACGGTTGCCACTGCCTGCAACTCGTATACATGGGGGGTGAATGGAATCACTTACACAGCATCGGGTTCGTATAATGTGGTTACTACACTTCCGAACGGATGCATTCATCTTGAGAAACTGATATTGACGATTTATCACAGCAGTGAAGCTATCACCAATGCCACGGCATGCGGGTCTTATACCTGGACAGCTAACGGTGCGACATATACTTCGTCAGGAACATATTCCTTCACGGCCTTGAATACCTCAGGATGTGTACACACAAAGATTCTCAATCTTGTGATCACGAACGGGACCTCTTCAAGTACAACAGCGACAGCCTGCAGTCACTATACCTGGGTTGTGGATGGCGTAACGTATACAGCATCGGGAACCTACACGCATACTAGCATGACGACAAGCGGTTGTCTGAATACTGATTCTCTCATATTGGTCATTGGTAATGCAGCAGGTACTTCACTATCTGTGACAGCTTGTACAGCTTATACATGGCCACTAAACGGTATCACATATAGTGTTTCAGGAACGTATACTCATGTGACTATCGATCCTGTGGGTTGTGATCATATCGATACCTTGGTGTTGGCGATTCATCATGAAACCGATTCTGTTTTGAATGCTGCTGCCTGTGGATCTTATACCTGGGCCGTCAATGGTGTTACGTACACAGCCTCAGGTACTTATTCCTTTACATCGATTAATGCCGGAGGTTGTACGCAATATAATATCCTGAATCTCCAGATTACCGGCAGTATATCAACCTCTGTTTCCATCACGGCTTGTGGTTCGTATACATGGCCAGTCAATGGAGTGACGTTTACGGCATCTGGTACGTATACGTTTACATCGTTGAATACAGAAGGATGTTTGTATACCTCGACGTTGATCCTGACTATCCATGAGAATACGTCCAGCACTCAGACGATCTTCTCTTGTGATATGTATACTTGGCCGCTGACCGGCGTTACATACACTGCTTCGGGCACATATACGCATACCAGTATCAATGCAAATGGCTGTATACATACTTCCACATTGATACTCACAATAGGTAATACACAGGTCACTACTTCGTATATCATTGCTTGCGGCTCCTATACATGGACCTATAACGGAGTAACGTATACTGCCAGCGGCAATTACACGATTGTGGTGTATAGTGGTGTAGCCTGCCCTCATCTTTATGTATTATGCCTGACCATACTTCCGAATACAGCCACCAGCGTATCCGTAACAGCCTGTAACTCTTATACGTGGCCGGCCAATGGTGTTACATATACCAATTCAGGTATCTATTCATTCACCACCTTGAATGCAAACGGTTGTACGAATACCGCTACCTTGAATCTCACTATTCATTATACCACCACATCCACAGTGTCGGCCACATCGTGTAACTCGTATACGTGGCCATTGAACGGCGTCACCTATACCGCTTCAGGATCGTATACCTATACTACGACGAACGAATTTGGTTGTCCTCATATCACGACACTCAACCTGACCATCGTCACCGGTACCACTACCACAATCAATGTGTTGGCCTGTGATTCATACACATGGTTTGGTGTTACGTATACAGCTTCAGGTAATTATACACATACCAGTCTCAATGCAAACGGATGTGTGCAGACTACGATTCTTCATCTGACTATTAATACAACGACCGTCATAACCACGTATGCTACAGCATGCGGAAGTTATACATGGAATGTGAACGGTGTGACCTACACCTTAAGTGGTACTTATACCGTGCTTACGATAGGGACCAATGGTTGTCCTAGATTGAATGTCCTATGTGTTACCATCAATCATAATACCACAAGCAATGCAAGCGTTACTGCCTGTGATGGATATCTGTGGCCTGTCAATGGTGTGACGTATACTGCCTCGGGTACGTATACGTATACCTCCTTGAATGCCGGTGGATGTATCAATACAGCTACCTTGAATTTGACTATCAACCACAGCACAAATTCAACCACGATTGCCACAGCCTGTGACTCCTATGTATGGCAGGCCAATGGTGCAGTATATACAGTGTCTGGTTCATTTACATATACCGCACTCAATACACAAGGTTGTCCGCACACGTATACGTTGTTACTGACCATCAATCACGGAGCCGGTTCGACGACGACAATCACAGCGTGTAACGAATACCTCTGGCCTGTAACAGGAGTGACTTACACTGCATCCGGAGTGTATACGGTAACAACCATGAATGCCAACGGATGTGTCAATACCTATACCTTGAATCTGACCTTGCATCAGGGAAGCAGCACGACATCTACCGTGACAGTTTGTAATTCGTACACATGGCCTCTGAATGGAGTTACGTATACGGCTTCAGGAACATATACATATTCATATCTGAATGCAGAAGGTTGCCCGAATACGGCTACACTGGTATTGATTATCAATCACAGTAACAATACGACTGTCAATGTAGTTGCCTGTGAAGTGTATACATGGCCTGATAACGGCGAAGCGTATACCGAATCAGGTACATACACCTACACTACAGTAAATGCTTCAGGATGCATCGATACATCGACCTTGATTTTGACCATAGGTACTTCGACCATCACGCACATTTTTGATACGGCCTGTTGCTCATACACATGGCAGATGAATGGTGTGACGTATACCGAATCAGGTATCTATTCCATCATCGAGACGGGCCCTGATGGTTGTCCGCATATCTATATCTTATGTGT
>CAIQUX010000272.1 GCA_903875055.1 uncultured Bacteroidota bacterium | reverse complement strand
TTAGAATTCAGCACGTTCATAGACTGTGAAACACTACCTTTGCGGCCATGGAAAATACTATCAACATTCCTGTCCTCCTTGAGAACCTGAAGATCAAGCAACTGAATGAAATGCAACATTCGGTGATTGATGCGGTGAACGAGCATGATGAAGTCATCGTGCTGGCCAATACAGGCTCGGGCAAGACACTGGCCTTTTTGCTCCCTATCATTCAACGTCTTGACAGCGATAAAAAATACCCGCAGGCTTTGATCATGGTGCCTTCACGCGAACTAGCCCTGCAGATTGACGAGGTCTTCCGCAAGATGGGCACCTCATATAAAGTGACCTTATGTTATGGAGGGCACAAACGTGAGATCGAAGAAACCAATCTGGTTGAAGCGCCTGCTTTAATTATCGGCACCGCCGGTCGTCTCGCTGATCATATCCGACGTAAGAACTTTGATGTGAGCGGTATTACCACCTTGGTATTGGATGAATTTGACAAAAGTCTTGAATTAGGTTTCCTTGAAGAAATGGAGTTCATTCTGAATTCTTTGAAGAATGTCGAGAAAAAAATACTCACCTCGGCCACACAGGCAGAGGAGTTTCCTGCCTTCATCCAATTGAAGAAACCTTATACTGTCAATTTCTTGACCGACGAGGCACATGCATCCAATGCAGCCCTTGAAGTGATGACCTTGCATTCACCGGAAAAAGACAAGATCAATACACTGTTCAATTTTCTTTGCTTTGCCAATCATCGTCCTTGCATCGTATTTTGCAATCATCGCGAATCTGTCGAGCGTGTCTGCAAATTGTTAGCGGAGAAAGGTTTGCGTGTAGCCTATTATCATGGCGGTATGGAACAACGCGAACGTGAAAGCGAATTGTGCATGTTCAAGAACGGCACTTCCAACATACTCATCACTACCGACCTTGCCTCACGGGGATTGGACATTCCGGGTGTGCGTTATATCATCCATTATCATCTGCCTTTGAGTGAAGATGTCTTTACGCATCGCAACGGACGCACAGCCCGTATGCATGATTTCGGTACTGCCATCCTCTTGCTTTCAGAAGAAGAACGTATACCGGATTATATTGCTAAAGATGTGGCTGAAATAAATATTCCTGAGACCAATGATATTCCGTTAAAAACACAATGGACCACACTTCATTTTTCAGTCGGCAAAAAAGACAAGGTCAATAAGATCGATATCGTTGGTTTCCTGTCGCAACGTGGTGAGCTGAAGAAAGATGATATCGGCCTGGTAGAGATTAAGGATTTCTATGCTTTTGCAGCCGTTCGTCGTAGCAAAGCCGGAGAGACTTTACGTCTGGTTCAGAATGAAAAAATCAAGAACAAGAAAGTGAAAATCGGTATCGCGACATCGATGGTGAAGGAGTTAAATTAAATGGGAGATTCTTTTCCTTAACTACGGACTTGAATAGTATGATTTAAAGTAATGACTTATAGTTTCATTACTTTATCGCAACACCGTCACATCGCCTTTCTTGACGTACTTCTTACCGTCGGCCATACACTTGTAACGAAGTAAATAAAAGTAAGTCCCTGTTTCCACATCACCGCCATTACGTTTACCATCCCATGCAACGCGCTGATTCTCGGTATGCCATACTTGTTCTCCCCAGCGGTTATAGACGGCAAATTGATCGATCTCAAGACCGGCACTTGTGACCAGACGCCATTCATCATTTTGCCCATCCCCATTCGGTGTAAACGCATTTGGGATATAGACGTTTTCGCAACAACTACCCGGACTGATATAGACAGTGTCTTTTGTTTCACATCCTGTGGCATCAGTCACGTTCACAAAATACCATCCGTAATATAAGTTGCTGATCTTCTTATCAGTGGAAGGTGGCATGGTTGTCCATAAATAGGTATACGGCTCTGCACCACCAGTCGCAGCCACTTCGGCTTCTCCTTCGCTACCCCAGCCATTACATTGCAAATCCTTATGGGTGATGGAACTTGTAAACAAGTTCGGTAGAGCACCTACAAAAACAGGGGTATCGATAGTGCAAAAATTTGAATCACGTACCGTGATGGTATAAAATCCGGGCGTAACATCAGTAAAGAAACCATCCGTATTAATTATTGTTGCAGGCCGCAAGGTATAAATCAACGGCGGCATAAAATTTGTCTGCACTCCAATGCTTGCATTATTCCTGTCGCAGGTTGCCTGTTGAATATCAAGGGTGGTAACGATAAACTTATTGGGCTGCGTGATGTTCACAACAACCGTATCACTGCAAGACTTGTCGGTTGTAACCACTATCGTATAGGTTCCCTTCGATAGATTATTAAATACCCCATTCAAATTAGCTAATCCACCCGGCTGAAGCATATAGATACAGTTTAATCCGGATGGTGTAATCCCTAGCCGGATACTGGCGTCTGATTTCCCGAAACAGGTTACATGTTTAGTAATCACGCTGCTTATCTTGGGGATGATGGATGAGCCAATGGTTACAACTTGTGTGACCAGACAACCCGCTGCATCTTTTGCTGTCACTGTATAAAGACCGGTTGATAGATTGGAGAAGATATTCGAAGATTGGGTCGGACCACCGTTTAATGAGTATCCTGTAATAAGACCATTGGCACTATTGGCATTCACAACGATACCACCATCATGACCCGGCAGACACGATTCAGGCGAAGTAAGACAGGCCGCTGTTGGTGGTATGGAAGGATTCACCCGAATGGTATCCGACAACACACAACCTGCCGAGTCTCTCACTGTAACCGTATAAATGCCGGCATTTAATCCGAAGAATGAAAAGGAAGGTTGAAAATTAATTCCGTTCAGCGAATAAGTTACTGGGCCATTTGAACTGACAGTTGAAATCTGAATAGAACCATCCCCTCCCGGATCACAGGATACCCTGCCCATGACATAACCCAAAGGCGAAATGGGTTGTAATTGTATGACGGTATACGCAAATGTCTGTTTACTGCTGAGTGGGCATCCATTATCCTGGCAATTGACATAAAAATTATAGGCCCCGGGAACTGTAGGCTGTGGCATATTCCATTGTATGGTGATGACAGGGTGTGTGGTGCCATTACCTGCAACTACATAGGAAGATGCTGATGGCAAGCCAGTCACGCTCACCGTCACATCCTGATTATCGGCATCTGAGACATCGATGACGAACTGAGGAGTATTGTTTTCATAACAAAACGAGATGGTCCTGTTATTATTAAAGGCCCCTACTGTCGATGTGGGAATGGAAGCGTAAGGCGGTTGATTGTTACAATTATCAAGAACCACCAGATTCATTTCCCGCATGCAGGTTCCGACAATCACGCCACCTCTTTTTTCCGTAACCTTGTTCACAACCAACGATGTCTGAATCAGGTTGGGTGTAAAGCTCATTTGCCCGCTCGAAGTATTGAAATTAAAACTTCCTGGGACTGTTGCTAATGGATCCAAATACGTATACGGTGGAATGTAATTCACGGAGCCGACAAGTATGCCGTTATTATCGACATTAATACCGGGCACCAGCGAAAAGGAAAGCTGGTCTCCATCCGGATCGGCAGCCCCCTGGTTATATTCCTGCGGAAGGTTTATACAAAAGAATGGAGTCGGTATGGTTGTAAAGATAGATGAACTGTTAGGTCCATTCATATTATTAAGGGTTGCTTCGAGTGCCATTCTGCTTCCGCTTTGAATATTGGTTATGGCAAAAGTCCTGCCGGCACCTGAACTGGCACCAAACTGACTATTAAATAAAAAAGACCAATTTGTTGCAGGCCCGTCCAACACAGCCGTTCCTTTAAAGATAAAACGGGTGACACCGGGTATAGTTCCTGCTATATTAACACAAGTGGTATTATTCACTTCGGAAGGACAGACAGGAGTCACTTCCACACCAGGACCTGTCAATGTCAGGTCGAGAAAAGAAAATGCATTGCTGTCCTTGTAAATTTCAATGCGAGGAATGGCAGTAGGTAAAGAAGGAAACGAACTGCCTGCGCAATCGCCATAAATAGTCAAGGTGATTTCATACGTATACCCTGTGACGAAGGTATATCCTATCTCACCTCCAATGACATGCGTGGCTTTCATGTTGTTGGTTATCAAACAACATAAAATCGAACAAATGATAAATGATATTGGTTTCATAGAGTTCCCCAAAGCTAAAGAATTTTAGGGCACGAATGTCCACTAATATTCTTCATTAACATTCATAAACTCTATCAATTAGTAGAAAAATGAGATGAAGAATGAATGCCTGATGCCTTGTTGTCAAGCGGTAATGCATACGCAAATGAAACCACGACCAGAAAAAATCACAGGATTACGTTTATTAAAGGGATACCGATATTCACCGTATCCAGAATCACCGTGTTCAAAAGTATATTTCATCTCATAGTAAAAAAGGAAGTACTTTTATTCCAATAAAATATCATTCAAATGAAACAAACAAACTTAGTAGCCTTACTAGCATTATTGGCATTCGCTTCCTGCAACCCTTCCGCTAAAGAAGGAGACGAAGCTAAAACCGAATCGAAGACAGAGAAAACTGCCACCACGACAAACACCACCACCGCGAAAGGCGTTTATTTCGTGAATCTTAAAGAGGGTGATCAGGTCAAATCACCGGTCATCATTCAGATGGGTGTAAACGGCATGGAAGTGGAAGCTGCCGGCAATATGAATGAAGGAAAAGGACATCATCATATCATTATCGATGGCACCTTTGAACCAAAAGGCACCATGGTACCAAAAGATGAAACACATCTACATTTCGGCCAAGGTCAAATAGTTGATACATTACCATTAAGCCCAGGTAAACATACCCTTACGTTGCAATTTGCCAACGGAATGCATGAATCATATGGCGAAGAATGGAGCAAGACAATCGCTATCAACGTAACGAAGTAAACAAACTAGTTTGATTAAACTAAAACGGGACTGAAAGCATAATGGCTTCAGTCCCGTTTTTTTATTTTAAATTGATTGTATTCTTATCAGCACTTTTCAATGACGATAGAAGAAGCACCGCCTCCACCATTGCAAATACCAACAACACCATATTTACCACCTTCCTGATTCAAAACCGAAATCAACGTGACCAAAATACGGGCACCGCTGCTACCTAATGGATGCCCCATAGACACCGCACCACCATAGACATTCACCTTAGCCGGATCAATATTCATGTTACGCATATTCACGATACTCACGACCGAGAAAGCCTCATTCATTTCAAAAAAGTCGATCTGATCCAATGTAAGTCCGGCCTTCGCAACCGCTTTCGGTATGGCCACACTTGGCGATGTGGTAAACCACTCAGGCGCCTGTTCAGCATCAGCATAACCTATTATTTTAGCTAATGGCTTCAAACCTAATGATTCCATTTTTTCTTTACTCATCAATACTAACGCAGAAGCACCATCATTCATCGTACTGGCGTTAGCAGCGGTTACCGTTCCATCTTTAATGAAAACTGGTTTCAAAGAAGGTATCTTATCAAACTTCACATTCCATGGCTCTTCGTCCTTAATGAATAATTTCGGATCTGCATTCCGTTGAGGAATTTCAACAGCCGCAATCTCTCTGTCATACTTACCGGCATCCCACGCTGCCTGACTGCGTTTATAGCTTTCAATCGCATGTGCATCCTGATCTTCACGAGTGATCTTGCATTCCGATGCACATAATTCAGCAGCATTACCCATCGGATAATTATGATATACATCCAATAATCCATCCTTTGCGATACCATCTTCTAATATGGCATTCCCAAATTTATTACCCCATCTCATCGTTGGCGAATAGAAGGGCACATTACTCATGCTTTCCATACCACCTGCAACAACTACATCATTATCACCCAACAAGATACTTTGCGCACCTTGCATTACAGCTTTCATACCGCTGGCACATACTTTATTCACTGTCGTACAGTTCACAGTATCAGGCAAACCAGCAAATTTGGATGCCTGACGCGCAGGAGCCTGTCCTAAACCACCCTGCATCACACAACCCATCAACACTTCCTGAATTTCTTCAACCTGAATACCGGCTCTCTTTACGGCTTCCTTTATAGCTATTGCGCCAAGTTTCGTGGCAGAAAAATCTTTCAACGAAGCGCCAAAACTTCCCATCGGGGTACGTACGGCTGATACGATAAATACTTCTTTCATTATTTGTATATTTTTATGGACGCGAATGTAAGATGTTTCCGTTGAATAATAAATTATGACAACCTATGCGGCCGACGAAGCCTTGAACTTTGAGTTCGAGTGGTCTTCTAAAACAGCCTATTGACAAGCCTTGGAAGAAATAAGCCCAAAATAAACACTTCCTCCTAAAAAAGACCTGTATACCCTCTTTTCTGAGGCAAATAAATAGCACAACGGATAAAGTCTGATGTTCAACAGAGATGAAACAACACAACATTCTTTGCAAAAGCCTTTAGTGACAGTCACGGATTATTGTTTACCTTCCATTTATTATGGGAGTCATCATCATGCTCATTTTTCTGGGAGTCATCGTTTATTTGCTCAAAATCAGCAGCCGTAAGGAAACCAAGCTGTTAGAGACATTGCCTGTTGAAGACATTCTCAGGTTATTGGAGGACCATGTCGATTTTTATAAAGCCATCCAGACTCCTGAACGAAAAGAAACCTTCAAAAACCGTGTCATACGTTTCATACAAAACGTTCGCTTTACAGATGTCGATACGGCACGTCACACCCTGCTCGATGAAGTTCTCATTGCTTCCAGTGCGATTATTCCGCTAATTGCTTACCCTGATTGGGAATATCAGAATATTCGTGAAATTCTTTTGTATGACGATCATTTCAACCTCGATTATCAAGTCAATGAAAAGAATCATATCATGGGCATGGTAGGTGATGGCGCCATGAATGATACGATGATCCTTTCGCTGCGAGCCTTACGTGAAGGCTTTGAAAAGAAAGACGGATCGCAGACAGCCCTACATGAATTTGTGCATCTGATCGATAAGGCCGATGGCGTGGCCGATGGTGTACCTGAATATCTCATTCCAAAGTCTCTGATTGAACCATGGCTTAGACATATACGCGCAGGTATCATCGACATCAAACAAAACGATAGTGAAATCAACCCCTATGCAGCCACGAATGAACAAGAATTTTTTGCCGTCATCTCTGAATACTTCTTCGAAAAACCGCAGCTTTTACAACGCCATCATCCGCAATTATATGAGATGCTGAACAGGATGTTCAAACGATATCCGTAATGGTTTATTTCGTGTGTATTTCATTTCCATGTAAACGTGGATCTGAAGTACGAACATACTTTCCGAAGTTTACAACGGTTTTTTTATAGTTCAGCATCCTCATTCCCTTCATCCGTCTCTAGTAGTTGCACATATTGCTTATTGTCTTTCACAAAATTGCACCAAGTGCAATCCTCCTTACCACAACCGGTATAGAAATCCTGATTCTGTATCTTCAACCATGTATCTTTTATTTGCTGTCTCACCGTTTGCAGATCATCTTCTGTCGGAATAATATCTACCGAAACATACTCATTGCTGTCATCAGGTTCCACAAACTGAAACACGGTTTTCGTTACCTTATAATCCTTCAGTTTATAGGCTTCCACCAACAGTTTATAAAACACCCCTTGACGCCAATAGTCTCCTCCCAATGGAGAGGCCGCAGTAGGAGGTCTCAGTTTATCCTTCGATTTCTCAGGATTACCGGTCTTATAATCGACGATGCTTACATTATTAAAATCAAACTCCAGCTTATCCAGCATACCCTTCACCGGTACTTTTTCAATCACGATATTCTTGAATATCCGTTCTATCATCACCACTTTTTCCCAGCTATCGATATTTTTTTCATAGAGGGCTGTCAGGGTGGTCGTGCCATAATCGATGCGTCGTTTCAGCGCTTCCGGTGTAAAGCTTTCCCTATATCGATGCATATACCATTTAAAATCATCGACAAAGACTTCCAAGGGAGGAAACACATCATTATTCTTTTTCATCTTATCAAAAAGTTTCTCCAACGCATGATGCACTGCACTGCCAAAGGTGCTGGCCTCGCTTCGCCCGCTAGGTACACGTATAAGATTCTGATAATAAAAACGTAAAGGGCAATTCAGATAATTGTTCAATGCCGTGGCATTCATTTCAAACTTACTCAGCAGCGTTTCGATAAATTGCTGTTCATTTTCTTTGATCATCGGCTTGCGGTTGCGAAGCAGATAAATCTTCAGGAACTCCTCAGTATCAGCAGCGGTTATCGTCAATGGCTTTCGTTCCATCGGAATCTTATCGGTGATTTCAGCTATGAATTGTGAGGGCTCCAACGGCTTTTCTTTTTCATCCTTTTTACTCCATGATATGTACAGATACTCTTCAGCACGAGTGATAGCCACAAAAAACAAACGTCGTTGCTCCTCTACCTTGGCATTCTTATCGTCGGTATGAATAGTATGAAAGATAGTAT
>CAIQUX010000271.1 GCA_903875055.1 uncultured Bacteroidota bacterium | reverse complement strand
TTCCCCAGGAAATTTAAGCATAAAATGTTTGAGAACATTGTGGCTCATTTCTGCCAGCGCTGGTGAGGCTGCAAAGAAAGAATTCAAATGTTCCACCAAAAAGATGATGCCGTTTTCAAAACAATACTTATTGAGTTCTTCCGTATTCATATTCTTCCCGAAAGAAACCTGCACGAAGGTGTGTACGATTATGTTTTTTAAACCGCTATGTCTTCTCAATAATGCAGCGAGAGCTTCATTATCCGAACATCCTACTTCAATCCAGTCTTCATCATTCAAGACCTCTATCACAGGACCGGAACTGAGCAAAGTGCCTTGTTTTAATATGGCGACATCGGTGCAAACTTTTTCAACCTCATCCAGCAGATGACTGGCCATGATGATGGTGATACCTTCCTTACTGAGTTGTATGATCAGTTCCCTGATTTCGGCGATACCGACCGGGTCCAGTCCGTTTGTAGGTTCATCCAATACAAGTATATCAGGGTTCCCGAGCAAAGCACCGGCAATGGCAAGACGTTGTTTCATACCCAATGAAAAGGTGCTGAATTTGGTATGACGGCGCTCAAATAAATTGACTTTTTTCAATACATTATCTATGTCATCAAACCCTCTTTCTTTAATATTAGCCGTTATTTCAAGATTGTTATAAGCGGTCATGTAATGATAAAAATTCGGCGTTTCTAGCAAGGACCCTATATGCTTTCGCGCAGCAGTGGCACTTTGGTAATTCTCCCAGTGATAGGTCCCGGCATCGGCTTTCAATACATCGAGTAAAATTCCCAGCATAGTTGTCTTTCCGCTTCCATTCGGTCCTAATACACCAAACACGGATCCTTTTGGTACGCTGAATGACACACCTTTTAATGCCTTGACGGGTCCATAGGCTTTTTCAATTGAATGTATTTGCAAGACAGTTTCCATGCAGTATAAATTTAGGTGGCAAATGTAAAGAGTTAAAAAGGATAGTATAAAATGAAATGGTACGGAAGGCGTTTAAACGGGTTGGCAGGTGTTCAGATAAAGCAACATCATCAATCCAGTAAAAAGCCTTGCACTCGTCGAAGATGATACAAGGTGTCTATCTGTACAAATTCAATCGTACTGAAGATTATTTTTTTCCCATTGCTGAAAAGGATCATGGAATCAGATGGGATTTCAATGGTTTGAGACGACTCATTGATGACTCGCAACGTATTTGAAGCTTTCCGCCTGGCGGCATTCAGGCTATCTGTTGTCAGAAAGTATTGAATCAGTGTGTTGAATTTTTCTGAAAGTGGTATAAAGAAAAGGCTGTCCTTGCTGACTTTGAAAAGTAATGAATCGTTTTTCAGACTTGGGTAGATGGAGAGAGAATCGAAAAATTCTTTTTGTTTGAAATCATTGATAGCGCAATTGAATTGGCTAATATGCCTGTATCCTTCTACAGATAATAAAGTATTCTGAAGCGTATTGTCGGGTGCAACAAAATAATGATGAAGTTCGTAAGGTGTATTTTCATCAGGGCCCAGGTCGGAGAAAATTGAATGGATATACACTAAGTCATTCTTCGCAATAGCCGAATCTAATTTCACCTGATCTTTTTCATCTAGCCATGGATGAATGGCATTGATTTCACCACGTTTATTAAGATAGGAAAAAATGGAACGTATGCTGGCCGCATCTTTTTTTGAGACCGTAAACTTGTTTTCGAGCTTGACCAGTTTTCCGTTTTCAAGAAGGTGGTTTCGTTTCAGCAGATGTTCTAGTCGCAAAACCTGATTGGCCACGCTGAGCTGAAACATTCCCCAGGGACCAACAGCACTAACGGCCAGCAAGATAAAGAGGCTTAGAGGTATGATGATGATATTGTCGACTTTGGAAATGATGATGTAGATCGAGATGATGACAATCCAAACGCCTAGCATGAATACCAGATAGCGATCTTCAGTGATACCGTAGGGCATGATGCGTTTGATGATGGCAATGAAATACAGGGATAGCAGAGGAAGAAGAATATAGAAAAAATATTTAGAATAGATATAGATCAGGCGGTTGGTCTCGTTTAATCGGATAGGGTAAATCAGCAGATAGGCCAGTATGCCAATAATGGAAAAAATTAATACCGGAATACAGACCCAACCGTTTGGCAATTGCTGATTCACAATGATCTTGAACATGTAGAGGTAAAGGATGGTGATATAAATACCGACAATCGGAAGCAATACATATTGCACAAAAAGACGGGTCGATTTTTTAAATTCAACGGATTTGTTGAACTCATTGTAATCGCCAGGGATGCCATTTAAAAAGAAAAGTGTATTGAAGATGAGAAAGATGAAGGCGCAGAGATCAATATAATAATCGGGGTTGATATGGAAATTAAATAACTTGTCAAGGGCAAACATGGCACTGGCCAGACCAAGAAATAAAGTAGATGAATAAAGAAGTGATGTGATGAATTGTTTGAGCAGCGAATAATTGTATTGCCAGAACGCCTGTATCTGTGCACTTTGATTAAAGGCCAGAAACGATACCAACAGATGAAAACAAACCCAAAAGATCAGGTAACGCGAGAAAAAAATAGACTCTGAATCAAACATGCCGGGCGTGATCGAAAAATAATGCATTCCAAGTATGCAGAATCCGAGAAGATACAGACCCCATCGGGTACTTCGGGCCAGCAGATGCGATTCGCTGAAAATATCAAAGGCGATATACAATGAGATGGCCGACATACATTCCAAACTCAATTTGACATAGCGGTAATCATGAACCACTTCGTCACCGATTCGTCCGAAATGTATTTCAATGATCAGAAAGGCAAAGGAAAGCACGCCTGCCAATATTGGAAGCGGGAATCGTCCTATGGTTCGTGTAAAACTCTTTAAAATGATCAGTATTGCTTTCAATAGTCTGTGGGAATAATTTCTAAAAATACTTCATCCACGTCAATATTAAAACCCTATTTTTGAGAGCCTTTAATTTTGTGTAATGAAACATTTTTGGCCTGTTGGCTTATTCATTCTCTTTGTTTCGTGTAAACACGACCCTTCATTCGTATCGGGTGACGGGCATACCCACACACATTATAACCTGAATATACCTGCCGGGTTGCCTGCCATGACCATTCCTGCCGATAATCCGATTACTGTGGAAGGTGTGGCGCTAGGGCGAAGATTATTTTATGATAATATCCTCTCGGCCAATAATACACAGAATTGTGGTTCCTGCCATCAGTTGAAGAATTACTTTGTCGACTCGAATAAACAATTCAGTACCGGTATCGACCATGTTGCAGGTACACGCAATAGTATGCCGCTCTTCAATATCGGGTATTCAAAGAAATTTTTCTGGGACGGAGGTGCCGCCGATCTCGAATCGCAAGTTGCAGGACCGATTACTAATCCTGTCGAATTACATGAAACCATGGCCAATGTGGTTGCCAAGATTCAAGCCGATCCTTTATATCCTTCGTTATTCAAGAAAGCGTTCGGAACCGATGTTGTAAGTTCAAAACTGATCATGCAATCCATCGCTCAATTTGAACGCACTCTCATCTCTGCCAACTCAAAATTTGACCAATGGAAACGAGGCGAAACCTCACTCAATGAACAGGAAACCAGAGGCATGAACCTTTATCTGGATGGAAACAAAGGCGACTGCGTGCATTGTCATGGGTATGGAAGCACCTTCACCGATTTTGAATTTCGAAATACAGGTCTCGACAGTATTCCTGTCGATTTGGGCCGTGCTAAGATCACCTTGCTGAAAACCGATGAAGGGAAATTCAAAACGCCTTCCCTTCGCAATGTCGAGATGACCGCGCCATATATGCACGACGGCCGTTTCACGAATCTGCGTCAGGTGTTGGAACATTATAATAAGAATTTCCATTACACTGAAAACCTCGCCGCCGAATTGAAAGTCGTTGTCAAAAACAGGCTCACCGAAACAGATATCGATGACATCATCGTCTTTTTGAATACCTTGACGGATCATGATGCCATCCATAACCCCAACTTCGATAAACCATGATAAGGAAATTTGTTCTTGTCTTGCTCTTTTCTTTTGTTATGCCTTCAATCATGCAGGCTCAATTGTCGCTTGGTTCAGTGGCTCCCGAAATCCGACTTCCGGATTCGCTTGGCAAATGGAAGCCTCTGAGTGAAGTGAAGTCCAAACTGATCCTCATCGATTTCTGGGCTGCCTGGTGTTATCCCTGTGTGCGGTCCATGCCTGATTTGAAGCGACTCTATGCAAACTACCACGACAAAGGACTTGAAATCTATGCGGTTTCTCTCGATAAGGATTATCGCAACTGGGTGGCAACTTGTCAGCGTTTGAATCTCCCTTTTATTCATGTCAATGATGCCTATAGTCTTGATGGCAAGGCTTGTCACGATTATCATATCAACGACATCCCGAATCGAATGCTAATCAAAGATGGCAAAATCATCGGGGCAGAGATGAGTCTGTATGATCTGGAAAAATTGATACAGCAAGAATTGAAATGACGTTAGTAAGGATACTGTTTTTTATGGTCATCATCGTTTGGTTCATCATGAAGCTTTCGTGGCGATGGCACCGTTCGGCTGAATATCTATAGTCAACATGGATGTTTCATGTTTTATCATTCCAACTTTCAGACTGCCCGAATCCGATACAGTAGTTTTGAACTATATGCTAGTTATGTCTTTGCCGATGTGGTCCAGTTGTATGAACCTTTTCACCCTTGAATGATGGTTACGCATAAACACAATCTTTCGGCGACCTTTTTCTACGAGCACGATGAACGATGGAGAATCGGGTTGGAAAGTTCCTATATCGCACATCAACTAAATCAGAATTATCTGTCGGTTAAGAACTATGTGTTAATGGCGGCTATAATTCAATATAATCTGGGTAGACTGTCTTTCATCCTAAATGGTGAAAATTTGGGCGATGTGCGTCAAAGCAGGTATAAAAGGATTTATGATGGTGCTATGGCCAATCCGCAATTTCACAAGCTGTGGACTCCTATAGACGGGCGCTTAATCAATCTTTCGGAAAAGATGTCCTTATAGTTTGGTTGAAAAGGTTGACTTTTTCTGTAACATACTACAGCATCGTTACCACTTGAAAGGATGAAAATGATAAAAATCATTATTTATACCAGTTTACAAGACTAACTTTGCCCCTACTAAAATCAGAACGATGAATACCCTCCTTATACCAACCGATTTTTCTCCTGTGGCCGACAATGCACTCAAATATGCTATGGAAATGGCTGTTGCCTATAAACTTGATATCAGCTTATTGCATGTAGTATTGCTTTCAACCCCTAGCGTAGCAAATGTGGTTTATATTGATGTAGCCACGGATTTTCAGAAGGAGGCTGAAGAGCAAATGGCACTGAAAGTGAAGGGCTTGCAGGAGCAGTATCCTACCCTGAATTTTCAATTTAAAGTTGAAACAGGCTTGTTCCTCGACTCGTTGCAGCGTTATTGCGAAGAAATGCTGCCGGTTGCTATCGTCATGGGAATAACCGGTGAAGGTTCAGCGTTGGATAAGATGATCGGCAGCAACACTATTCTAGCCATGCGTTCAGTTACTTGCCCGCTTATCGTGGTTCCTAAAAATGGGGCATTCAAATCAGTAGGCAAAATATGTTTCGCCTGTGACCTTAGGAATGTAGCCAACTCAACACCACTCTTAGCTATCAAGGCTTTTGCTAAATTGTTTGATGCACAGGTTCATATCCTGAATATCGATTTCCAAAACCGACATTTTTCAGCCAATACACCTGGCGAATTGGAAGTATTGAACCTTATGTTCGATACGATCGACACCAAATTTCATTTTATCGAGAATGAGAATGTGCAGGATGCCATCAATGACTTCATTGACAGAGAAAAGATGGACATGCTGATTATGCTTCCGAAGAAGCACTCCTTCTTAGAAAGTCTGTTCAAGAAAAGCCAGACCAAAGAAATGCTTTATCAAAGTCACATTCCGATTTTGGCATTGCATCACAATTAATAGGTCGTGCAAACTAATAAATCTTGATCTTAATTTCTTTAAGACGAATATGTTCAGTTTATTTATGTTCAAAATAAATACTTTCGGTCATTGATGAATGAAGAGGATTTGTTGTGTAAGTTGAGAACAGGCGACAGGTCAGCGTTTTATGAATTGGTTTCACTCTATAAATCTATAGTCATTAATACGTGTTACCGTTTTTTATTGAATCAGGAGGACGCTGAAGATATAGCTCAAGAAGTATTTGTTGAAGTATTTCATTCGATAGGATCATTTCGCAATGAATCAAAACTTTCCACATGGATTTATAGGATTGCAGTAACAAAAAGCCTGGATGAAATAAAAAAGCGGAAACGAAAAAAGCGAATATCTTCATTTGGACAACTATTACATCTTGACCAGGTGGCTGATTGGATTTCAGGTGGAATCATGCCTGATCAGCCCTTACAACAAAAGGAAAAAATGACAGAGGTAATGCAGGCATTAAACGCTCTGCCAGATAATCAACGTATAGCTTTTACGCTGAGTAAAATAGAAGGGTACACCAATACAGAAATTGCTGAGATTTTGGATACGACTACGATTGCTGTTGAATCATTGGTCTACAGAGCCAAAAAGAAAGTGAGTGATGATTTGATCAAGATATTAAAAAAATAATCCAGACGCCAGAATATAACACTGTCGTCGTCAAACTAAAACAAATGAAGATGCATCAAACAGATATTCAACAAAAAGCACTTAAATCTTTACAGGAATTTGAAGATTTGCCCTACCTGACAGCAACTCCAACATGGGAGTTATCGTTGAAGGAAAGGTTGTCTGCACCTTCACCTTGTTCGGGTTCATTCGTTTCAGTCAATATGGTTTCGCTTGCCGTATTGCTTTTAGCGCTTATGAACATTAGTTTTGTTTTCAAAATTATAGAGGATAAAAAGGGGACATTAGGACAAAGAGAAAGAGAACTGCTGCTGATCCAAAAGGAATTACTCGTTAACCCAATTTCAATCGACAAATAGCCATGGATATCTTCTCTCAAAAAAAAGTATTGGTACGGGCTGTTTTGCTGCTGTTTCTATTAAATGTGGGATGTCTTTCATTATTCATCTGGAAGTACACTGAATCCACTAAGCCGGCTTTATTCCCAACTCCGGGTTTTCGGGACGTTTCCGGGGTACTTAAGAAGGAACTTGGTTTGACTGACATCCAGGTCAGGCAGATAGATGTACTTCGCGAAACGTATTTCAGGAAGGAATCCGATTTGACATCTGTTATCCGTAGCGAACGGGATTCCATGAATGTGGAAATGTTCAATAAGTCAACTGATGAGCTTCTTGTAAAATCATTAGCGCGACGGATTGCGGAGAATGAATATCAAATGGAAATGCTGCGACTTGACCAGTCGCGTGAATTGAAATTGATCTGTACACCGGAACAACTAAACAAATTCAAGGATCTCGTTCTTCAGATACGCGACTATTTCAGACCTGATAATCAAGGTAAAAGGAAATGATTTAATTTTTATAAGACGAAGGATAACAAATAAGTGGTCGTCTAAAAGGTCGATATTTAAAAATTTCGATAAAAATCAAATCATTAGACATGAAGTTAATCAGACAGCATTCCTTTCTCTTTATCCTGTTAGTACTTGTTTCAATACAAAAAAGCAAGGCTCAATACAATTCGATGTGGATTCCCGATACTTTGTCAGGAACCAATTTCAATCTGGATATCAAGGATACTTTTTCGCAGATCGTGAATACAGGTAATCAGACGATAACAGCCGGTATCAACGGAAAATTCTGGGGACCCACCTTGTTTTTTAATCAGGGCGATACTGTTCATATGAATATCCATAATTTTCTGAATGATTCCACCACGCTTCACTGGCATGGATTTCATCTTCCTGCTGTGATGGATGGCGGACCACATCAGGTGATTCCGCCTGGAAGCATATGGCAACCTTATTGGAAAGTCACCAACAATGCCGCTACTTATTGGTATCATCCGCATTTGCACACCATGACAGAGGAGCAGATCACCAAGGGCTTAGGAGGATTGATCATCGTCAGAGACCCGATAGAAAGCGCCTTAGCATTGCCAAGGAAATATGGTGTCGATGATATTCCTGTGGTGTTGACGGATCGTGATTTCAATACGTCAAATCAATTCACCGTGGTGCCTTATGGCGACAGTATGTTGACGAATGGAACATTGAGAGCTCAATACACAGTGCCTTCCCAGGTTGTTCGCTTCAGGATTTTGAATGGCGCCATTGAACGTTCATATAATCTCGGATTCAGCGATAACCGTAGCTTTTATGTGATCACCTCGGATGGTGGATTGTTGAATGCACCGGTTGCATTGACAAGATACTTGCTTCATGCAGGCGAACGCGTGGAGATTCTGGTCAATTGCTCAGGACAATCAGGTACCACAGTCGATTTGAAAGCCTTCAATGCAAGCTTGGGTAATTTTGTGGCTGGAGGCGAAAACTTTCCCAATGGTCCATTTGCCAACGCCCTTGGAAAAATTGATTTCAATATTTTACATGTGAATATCGGTCCTGCAACAGCTTCACCGATCACAACCATACCATCTACCTTGACAAACAATATACTTCTGAACGCAGCAAATGCCAATATCACAAGAAAATTGACGATCTCTGATAGTTCAGCAAGTTTGATCCCGGGAGTTACTATTTTAGGACCTAATGCATTTATCCTCAATCACAAATTATTCGATATCACGCACAACGAATATGAGGTGCCTTTGGGTAATACAGAAATTTGGGAAATCACCAGTAGCTCTGTATTCGGACATCCGTTTCATATACATGATGTTGAGTTCAATATCCTTTCTGTGAATGGCGCCGCACCTGATGCCGCTCAAGCTGGTTGGAAAGATGTGGTATTCATACCAGGCGCCACAGGTGGTGGCCCGGGTGGTGGAGGCACTCCAAGCGTCGTGAAATTCATTGCGAAGTTCGATGACTATGCAGACAGTCTTCATCCATTCATGTTTCATTGTCATATTTCCCTGCATGAAGATGAAGGTATGATGGGACAATTTATCGTGACAAACAAGACAACCGGGGTTAAGGATTTGCATGCAACAGGACCAGAATTTTCAATCTTTCCGAATCCGGCAAACAATAAGATTTTTATTTCGTTTGCTGATGCAAGCACTCAGGCTTATTATGTGCGTATCACGAATGCTGTCGGCAGAACTATTTACATGTTGCCTCGTCCTCAATTGAACAATGGCATCGATATCAGTTCATTGGCGAAAGGTATCTATTACCTCGAACTGACAGATGAAAAGACCAAACAGACCAGTACCCGTAAATTTATCAGAGAATGAGATTGAAGATAGGCAATAATCGTTCATGGGTACTTAAATCAATCATCGCATTTATTGTTTTTTTATCCTTGCAAAGTTATACGGAAGATACCCGTTCACGTATTGGAAATGTGGTCTCAGATTTCAGGCTGCCATCTGTGAGTGGCAAGGTGGTTTCATTAATTGATTATCCAAATGCAAAAGGTTTTATCATCGTGTTTACCTGCAATCATTGTCCCTTTGCGAAACTTTATCCGCCTAGGCTAAATGAATTGAGTGATAAGTACAAATCCCTTGGAGTACCATTGCTCGCTATAAGTTCTACAGATACCACGCTATATGAGGAAGATAGTTTTGATAAGATGAAAGTAAAAGCAGCATCTGAGCATTTTAATTTTCCTTATTTGTTTGACGGAGATCAGAAGGTAGCGCGGCAATTTTACGCGCAGAAAACGCCACATGCCTTTGTTCTTTGGAAGGAAAAAGGAAAGTGGGTGGTAAAATATGATGGAGCGATTGACGATAATGGTGCTGAGCCTGAAAAGGTGAGGATACAATATGTTGCACTGGCCGTAGATGCATTATTGAAAGGTAAGACAGTGGCTGTGAAGGAAACAAAATCAATAGGCTGTCAGATTCACCTAAGAAAATAATCTATGAAAAGAACGATATTCTTTTTTTGCATTTTTATCCTGACGTTGAACTTGCATGCCCAACGCAATGTAATACTCATCATTGCAGATGACCTAAGTCCTGATTACTTTGGATTTTACGAGAACCATGTCGATACGATCGATGTGCCTAATCTGCGTTCATTACTGGCGAAAGGTGTCCGATTTAAGAACTTGACGTCGAATCCTGTTTGTTCATCCACCCGTACGACCATACTGACCGGTCGATATAGTTTCAGGACAGGTGTAGGCGGAATAGTCGGCGGTGCAGGTGGTTCAAACCAGATAGATACTTCCGAGATCACTATCCCCTGATAATTGAAAATATTTGATTCAACGATCGCCAAGGCTGATATAGGGAAATGGCATCTCAAACAACCGGCACCGGCTATCAATCTGATGTCGCCGCTTGTGATAGGATACGATCATTTTGAAGGACCCTTTATCGGACAATTACCGAGCTATACCAATTGGACAAAATACACAGACGGGGTGGCCAGTACGATAACGACCTATGCCACTTCCGAGAATGTCAATAATGCCGTAACCTGGTTGAAATCTGTTAATTCTGCGAAACCTTTTTTTCTTTGGCTTGCTTTTAATGCGCCACATGAACCGCTTCATCTACCTCCAGCCGGGTTACACAATTATACTTCATTGAGTGGCACCGCTGCCAATATCAATGCACAACCCAAGGAATACTTTAAAGCCATGATACAGGCCATGGATCATGAAATCGGACGATTATTCGATAGCTTACAGGTGATGAACAAGCTCGATAGTACGGATGTGATTTTTATCGGTGATAATGGTAATACGCCACGTACGGCGCAGATAGCCGATACAAGCAAGGCGAAAGGAAAAGTATACCAATATGGTGTGCATGTACCGATGATCATCTCAGGACCTTCTGTCGTCAATCCCGGGCGCACAAGTGATGCATTGATCAATACGGCCGATATTTTCGCGACAGTACTCGACCTCTTTGGCTATTCTGGTTGGGCATCACAAATTCCGGTAGCCAAACCGGTGGACAGTAAAAGCATGCTACCTATCATTAAAGCACAAAATACCCAGATCCGACCATGGGCTTTTTGCGAGATTTTCAAATTGATACATGATTCAGATGAAGCGAAAGCTATGCGTAATCTCGATTATAAACTGATCAAGTTTGATTATGGCAAAGAAGAGTTTTATAACCTTACCTTGGATCCATTGGAGACAAATGATCTACTATTAACCCCGATGACTTCTGCCGATATCACCAATTATTATTATCTGTGTAATGAAATGACCACACTAGTCGGCAGTGGTTCATTTTGTAATTCAGGTGTCGGTTTCTCAGAGGTCCAAAGCAATGCCGCTTCGTTTAATGCCTATCCCAACCCATTCAATTCACGTATTACAGTACCGACTTCCATTTTACATGAACAACTCGAACTAAGCAATGGCTTGGGTGAAATCATCTACTCCGGTAACTCTATATCCAAGCAAGATTTTTCGAGTCTGGCTCAAGGCGTTTATTTTCTAAAAGTGATTTCTCATCCCGGTCATATTATTAAATTAATCAAGGATTAATTCAATCGAATGGATTGTGTTTATTTCTTCCTTTTTGCACGAGTAAGCCCTTGACGTATAATCGAAGGGGCGAATAACTTTCACTTCTGTGCCAGATTAAAAGGAAGTTGTCGTCCAAGACACACAATCGTTAGATTCATGGATATAGAATTCAGAAAGTCAATTAGAGTCGGAGTAATTATTTTATTTCTGATAGTTCCCGCAATACTTTTACAAATACGTTGTAGCCCGATTCGCTTCGCGGATGGGATTTGTTCTTCGTATAACAATTTAAACTACTCAACTTTTATTAATTAATTGAATAGAATGAAAACTATCAGTTTACTCTTTACATTAAGTGTCTTCAATTTATTTCTGCATGCACATACGATTGATTACGGGAAAATAGTGCTTCGACATTGGTCTGTCGAAAAGGAACACAGATGTATTGATGGTTCTTTTTATGTGTATAAAAACGGGGAGGTATTAATAGAAGACGTGAATCACGCCATTCTCCATGTTCCTCTTTCCTCGTTGTCGAAAAAAGATCAGGCCTTTGCTCTGAAAAAAAATGAATGGGTCTCGGAAATAAATCACCAGCATACACTGCTTTCTCATCATTTGGCCGAACATCAACCTTTGCTTGATTACAAGTTATTGATAGCGCTGGTTATTCTCGTTGTTTTTGGATCTTATGTTTATATGTATGCCAATCAACAAAAAATGAACTACTTGAAGCCGGTATTTTCTGTAGGTGTTTTAATCATGCTGTATAGCTTCGGTGAGAAAGTGGCCAGACATTACAGGAGCATTACGAATCCTCTTTTCATTGATTCAGCTTTCACTCCCTTCAAACCAAATGTTCATACCTTATGGGATGGCAATTATTTTTACGTCGAATCGAAAGGCATTCCTACTACCCATACCATGATGGTGGGTATTTCAAATCATGGTTGGCAACAACAGGTGCCGATTCCGCAATGCTATATCGGGAATAATGCCTGGAGTATTCCGTTAAATCCTGTGATAGCTGCAACGCCGGTGCCGGTCAGTCCGGCTCATTTTACACGAGGTGCTATTGCGATTGCAGTCAACGGTGTCGCCATCTTTAATCCGTATACTAACACCGGCGTGGATGCATTGGTCGATGGACAACTTGATGCATTTGGTGGACATTGCGGTCGTGGTGATGATTATCATTATCACGTGGCTCCCTTAAGTCTGTATGCCTATACCAGTCCCACCTTGCCCATCGCCTTTGCTCT
>CAIQUX010000270.1 GCA_903875055.1 uncultured Bacteroidota bacterium | reverse complement strand
AGGATCCAGAATTTCCAGCAAAGCACTGCTTGGATCGCCACGTTGGTCACGACCTATCTTATCGATCTCATCTAAAATGAAAACCGGGTTACTTGATTTCACTTTCCGTAATGATTGGATGATACGACCAGGCATGGCTCCGATATAGGTCTTGCGATGACCGCGAAGTTCACTTTCATCATGTAAGCCACCCAAACTGAAACGCACATATTTTCGGCCGATAGCATTCGCGATAGATTTTCCTAACGAAGTTTTTCCGATTCCCGGAGGCCCGATAAAACAAAGGATAGGTGATTTCATATCTCCTTTTAATTTCAGCACTGCTAAATATTCAAGGATACGGTCTTTGATTCTATCCATGCCATAATGATCGTCGTCCAGCACCTTGCGTGCTTTCTTGATATCATAAATGTCTTCGGTATATTCTTCCCAAGGCAAATCAAGTAAAAGGTCAAGATGATTGTATACAGTCGAATAGTCAGGTGTCGACGGATGCATACGCTCCAATTTCTCGATACCTTTTGTAAACATTTCCTTCGCCGCTTCGCTCCATTTTTTTCCTTCGGCTCGCTTTTGCAAATCTTTGACTTCCCTGTCATTTGAATCGCCACCGAGTTCATCCTTGATGGCTTTCATCTGTTGATTGAGGAAATAATCGCGTTGTTGCTTATCAAGTTCACCACGAGTCTTATCACTGATCTTATTTTTCAATTCCACATGCTGCAATTCTACCTGTAATAAGCGAAGAAGATCTTCGGTACGTTTGGTAAAATCATTTTCTTCCAGCAGGGCTTGTTTTTCTTTTGTATCACAATTAAGATTAGAGGCGATGAAATGATTTAGAAAGGTGATGTTCTCTATATTCTTCAACACGATACTTGCTTCCGGTGGCACATTGCTCGACTTTCGCATGATCTGCTCGGCCATATCACGGACGGTGGCTATCATGGCAGCAAATTCATTATCCATTGCCGGTACGGTGTCTTCCAGATAATTCACATCGGCTTTGAAATAAGGCTCATCTTGTATCCAGCTATTCACCTCGAAACGAAGTCGTCCACGCATGAACACGGTGAGGCTGCCATCAGGCATTTTAATCTGACGGATGATTTGTGCAACAGTGCCGATCTTATTGATATCATCAAATGTGGGGTTTTCGCTTTTCGCATCGGTTTGAGAGATTACTCCTATATGCTTGCCAGTTTTTTCTGCTTCCTGTAATGCCTTGATTGATTTTTCACGGGAGACCGTAATCGGTATCACAACATTCGGAAACAATACCATATTTCGCAGGGGGAGTACGATCAAATCTTTTGGTAAGGATTTTTTTTCCTCATCAGTCATCTCATCTTCTGTGAGAGGAACTATTGGCATGATTTCTATCTCTTCTTCGGTTTGTCCGAAATATTGTCTGTTTTGGCTCATATTCGTCTTACGTTTTGTCAGTAAAAATTGAAAGATAGCCCTGTTTTATGAATCAAGCTACCATTCATCAAGGGCTGTGCCAAGAAGCGGTGAGATATGGACTGCCGACGATGGACGATGGTCGGCCGTCAAACGTCGCATACTTACTCCATCGTGATCTGTAACCGTTTCAGATCTTCAATGCTGATACTTGGGGGCATTTCACCAGCTTTTATTCGTTGCAGGGCAAATTCGGCAACTCGTCTGGCTTCCTCTTCATT
>CAIQUX010000269.1 GCA_903875055.1 uncultured Bacteroidota bacterium | reverse complement strand
GTTGGATTCATAGTTCAAAAATACTGTTTTTATTAACGGTATAAAGCGTGGAATAGTATTTTGTCTTTCTGTTATTTCCGATTAATGGTATCTTTGCGACCCTTATGTGGAAACTACTTGCCCGATTTATTCTTCGCTTCAGAGCCCCGATTCTCCTTGTTTTATTAATCCTGACCATTATCATGGGACTCTTTGCCAGCAAAGCAAAAATGAAATACGATATGGGCAGTGCTATTCCAATCGACAATCCCAAGTATATCGAACACATGAATTTCAAAAAGATGTTTGGTGAAGATGGCACAATGATGGTGGTTGGTTTTGATAAGCAGAATGTGTTTGAACCCGCTTTTTTCAGCGATTTCAAAGCATGGCAACAAGAAGTGAAGAAAGTAGATGGTGTGGAGAATATGCTCAGCATCCCAACAGCCATCAATGTGAGAAAACAAGAAACAGACAGTACGAGTAAACTCGTGGCGGAACCGATTTTTACATCCGCTAAAAGTGAAGATTCAAGCATTAAAGAATTTCTTAACCTACCTTTTTATAAGAACCTGTTATACAATCCTGAAACACATTCCTATCTCACGGCTATTTATCTAAACAAGATCAAGATCAAGACGGCTGAGCGTATCCGCATCATACGAGATATCGAAGCGGTGACGGCAAAATTTTCAAAAAAAACCAATACCGAGGTTCATTACTCTGGTTTGCCGTTTATACGAACCAAGTTTGCCTTAAGTGTCCAGTATGAAATGAAACTAATACTCGTTGCATCCTTGCTGCTCACGGCATTCATACTGTTTCTTTTTTTCCGTTCCTTCAGTACGGTGCTTTTTTCGGTATTGGTCGTGTTTGCCGGTGTGTTATGGGCTGTGGGATTATTATATCTGATGGATTATCGAATCTCCATTCTAACAGCACTCATCGCGCCATTGATCGTGGTAATCGGTATTCCGAATTGCATTTATTTCCTCAATAAGTATCATACGCAATTTGCCTTGCTCAACGATAAAAAGGAAGCTCTTATCAGTATGGTCGAACGAATGGGCATCGTTACCTTGTTTACCAACCTGACGGCCGCCATCGGTTTTGGTGTGTTTTATTTTACGAAAAGTCAGGTGCTAAAAGAATTTGGTCTCGTTGCCGGCGTAAGTATCATCGTTGTTTTTCTGATTTCATTGTTTTCAATCCCAGCTATCTTCAGTTATCTGAAAGCACCGGAAACCAAACACACGAAATATCTCGACAATAAATTCCTGAGTGCCGTCTTGTTGAAATTCGATTATTGGGTATTGAATCATAAAAAATATGTAACCGTATTCTGGACTTGTATGGTGATTATTTCTTTACTTGGAATCATGAAGTTAAAGACGCTTGGTTTCATTGTCGACGATCTGCCTAAGCAAAATAAGATCTATACCGACCTGAAATATTTCGAGAAGAATTTCCATGGTGTGATGCCTCTGGAGATCGTTGTGGATACGAAAAAGAAAAACGGGGCAACCACCTTGCCTACACTACAGAAGCTGGATCAACTGTCTGCATCTCTCGGAGAATATAAGCAGATTGCGAAACCGCTGTCTATGGTCGAAGCGATCAAGTTTGCCCGTCAGGCGTATTACGATGGTGACAGCAGCAGCTATGGCGTTCCTAACAGTTTTGATGTGGCATTTCTTTTGCCGTATCTGAGAATGAAAACCGATTCGGCCAAATCATCGCAGTTTTCGCAATTGATCAGTTCTTTTATCGATAGCAGTAAACGATATGCCCGTATCAGCGTCGGGATTGAAGATGTGGGGTCCGAGAAATTGCCGGTGATATTGAATGGCATACAACAAAAAGCAAATACGATTTTTGATACCACGCGTTACAAAGTCTCATTTACTGGCACCAGCATCGTGTTTCTGGAAGGAAGCCGTTTCATCATCAACAGTTTACGCGATAGTTTGCTGTTGGCATTGCTGATGATCGTGTTCTGTATGATCTTCCTGTTCAGGTCATGGCGTATTGTCATCATTTCACTCATTACAAATATGATTCCATTGGCCATTACCGCCGGCGTGATGGGTTATTTCAATATCAATCTCAAACCATCAACGGTATTGGTCTTCAGCATTGCGCTGGGAATAGCCATTGATGTGACGATACGATTTTTAGTGAACTACAAACAAGATCTGCCGAAATATGATTATGATATTCCGGCCACGATCAAAGCCACGATACAGGAAACCGGTATCAGTATCATTTACACATCGTTGATCTTATCAGCTGGGTTTATTGTGTTCCTGGTCTCTCAATTCGATGGTACCAAAGCCTTGGGTTATCTGACGGCATTGACACTGTTTATGGCCATGATCACCAACCTCACCATCTTACCGGCCTTATTGGTTTGGTTTGACAGACAGAAAAAAGGGTAAGAAATAATCTTTTCTCACCCTTTGCTATTTTGCATACAATCTTTTCTCAAAGTAAATAAAGCTCTTCTTTATCGGCTCAGATACATGCTTCTGTCCTTATACAATTGCCTGAAATACGGATCACGTAGATCCTTGATAAACCGGATAGATTCACCGGTACTTTTCATTTCAGGTCCGAGCTCTTTGTTCACACCAGGGAATTTATCGAAGGAGAAAACAGGTTCCTTGATGGCAAAGCCGGTGAGTTTTTTCTCGTAGGTAAAGTCAGAAAGTTTGTTTTCGCCCAGCATGATTTTAGTGGCGATATTCAGATAAGGAATCTGATAGGCCTTTGCAATGAAAGGTGTGGTTCGTGATGCACGCGGGTTGGCTTCGATGACAAACACATTACCATCCTTGATAGCGAATTGTATGTTGATAAGCCCTTTTATATTAAGCGCCTTCGCGATTTTCAATGCATAATGTTCCATGGTCGTCATCACCAAGGGTGTGAGGTTGAAAGCCGGTAACATGGCATGACTGTCGCCGCTGTGAATCCCTGCCGGTTCGATATGTTCCATAACACCCATAATGTGGATTTCCTCTCCGTCATAGATGGCATCGACTTCCGCTTCCTGACAACGGTCAAGGAAATGATCGATGAGTATCTTGTTATCTGGAATATGTTTGATGATGCTGATGACGGCTTTCTCGACTTCTTCATCATTGATGACGATACGCATCCGCTGTCCGCCTAATACATAACTCGGGCGCACCAAGACCGGATATCCGACCTGATTGGCCACTTCGATCGCTTCGTCTACAGTGTAGGCGCTTCCATAATCAGGATAAGGGATACCCAATTCTTTCAACATATCAGAGAATCGACCGCGGTCTTCGGCAATGTCCATATTGTCGAATGAGGTGCCGATGATCTTGATGCCTTTTTCAAATAATTTTTTCGAAATCTTGAGCGCCGTTTGTCCCCCAAGTTGCACGATCACACCTTCAGGTTTTTCATGTTCGATGATTTCCCAGACATGTTCCCAATAGACCGGTTCGAAATATAATTTGTCGGCCATGTCAAAATCTGTACTGACAGTCTCGGGATTGCAATTGATCATGATGGCTTCGTAACCGCATTCCTTGATGGCGAGAAGTCCATGTACACAGCAATAATCAAACTCGATACCTTGTCCGATACGGTTAGGGCCGCTACCCAGGACTATGATTTTCTTTTTATCCGTCACTTTCGACTCGTTATGATTGAGATTCGAAAATTTCGATTGACTTTCAAACGTACTATAGAAGTAGGGAGTCAGGGCTTCAAATTCAGCGGCACAAGTGTCGACCATTTTGAATACACGGGTGATACCAAGCGCTTTTCGTTTTTCATACAACTCATCTTCGGTGCCGTCATTCATGATACGCACGATCTGCTCATCGCTGAAACCATTATGCTTGGCTTGCCTCAACAATTCTTCCGGTATCGTATCGATTTTATATTTTTCTATTTCCTTTTCAATGTCACATAGCTTTTTGATTTCATTCAAGAACCATCTATCGATACCATGACTGGCTTTTGAAATCGAATTGACACTCACACCGGCCATCAGGGCATCCTTGATACGGAAGATGCGGTCCCATTTCGGGGTTTTCAGATATTCAAGAATGTCGTCTGTCTTCATGAGGCTTTTGCCATAATAACCCAGACCGACGGCATTATTTTCGAGGCTCTGACAGGCTTTCTGAACAGCTTCGGTAAAACTTCGTCCGATTGCCATCACTTCTCCGACACTTTTCATTTGCAAGCCAAGTGTGTCTTTGGCACCTTTGAATTTATCAAAATTCCAACGAGGTATTTTCACGATCACATAATCCAATGCCGGCTCAAAGAAAGCCGACGTGTTTCCTGTGATCTGATTATTCAGTTCATCTAAGCGATAACCCAGCGCCAGTTTAGCTGCGACTTTCGCAATCGGGTAACCGGTAGCTTTACTTGCCAAGGCCGATGAGCGAGATACACGAGGGTTAATTTCTATTGCAATGATTTCTTCATTGTCAGGGTTCATGGCAAATTGCACATTACAACCTCCGGCAAAATTTCCAAGGTCGCGCATCATCCTGATGGCGGTATTCCGCATATGCTGAAAGGCGGTATCACTCAAGGTCATGGCCGGTGCTACGGTAATGGAATCACCGGTATGCACTCCCATGGGATCAAAATTTTCAACAGTACATATGATACATACATTATCGGCACTATCGCGAAGCAATTCCAGTTCAAACTCCTTCCATCCAAGAACAGCCTTTTCAACCAACACCTCATGAATAGGTGATGCTTTAAGCCCCCGGTTGAGCGCTTCATCCAGATCATCCTTATCATGCACAAAACCACCACCGGTTCCACCGAGTGTAAACGATGGTCGTATCACCAATGGAAATCCGATCTCCTGTGCAAATTCCTTGCCTTCTAAAAATGAATTAGCGGTTCGGGCCGTGGCTACCTTCACACCTAGTTTTATCATCCACTGACGGAATTGCTCACGGTCTTCAGCCTTATCAATGGCTTTGATATCGACGCCAATGAGTCGTACATTATATTTCTTCCAGATGCCTAATTCTTCAGCTTCTTTAGCAAGGTTCAAGGCTGTTTGTCCCCCCATGGTCGGCAATACTGCGTCAATCTCATTCTCATCCAGTATCTGTTCGATACTTTCTACCGTCAACGGCAACAGGTATACTCTGTCGGCCATCATAGGGTCTGTCATGATGGTAGCAGGATTTGAATTGATGAGGGTGACTCTGACGCCTTCTTCTCTGAGAGAGCGGGCCGCCTGGGTTCCGCTGTAGTCGAATTCGCAGGCTTGACCAATGATAATCGGACCGGAACCTATGATTAATACGGACTTGATGGAGTTGTCTTTAGGCATTTTTTTTTTACCACGAAGAAATTTTCGTGATGAAATGAAAAACCGAACTATGGGTTGCTACCGCTTACTTCTTGAGTTGCTTATAAGAATAAAAACTATGGCTAAGCGGCACAAGTGAGTGGCAAAGGTAATGGAGCATGATGAATTTAGAAAGTGTGGGGATAAATTACTTTACGCTGATTTTCCTTTTTAGGTTTACGATTTGGTATCGATTCCTGCATTATGCTCAATCAGCCGTCGTTCCATATCATTGGTCACATCGGTATAATATGATTTGTCGGCACATTCAACAATAAATACATAGTAATCATGCATGATTCAAAAATAAAGAATACTGTTTTATGAATTCAATTTATTACTTTTTTTCTGTCTATCCTTCGACTTCGCTCAGGATGACAGAAAAAGTATTCGTCTCCGAATTAAATAACGTATAGCCATTTCCTGCCAAGCTGAACAAATTCGTCATCTGTTTATCCTTCGACTTCGCTCAGGATGACAGAAAAAGTATTCGTCTCTGTATGAATAAGCGTACAATCGTCCTCTGTCATGCTGAGCGAAGTCGAAGCAAGGCAGCGCACTACGCCCGATTCCTGTTTTTATGCGAGGTGTCATTTTTGCAAGCAGCAAGTTTTCGTATTTCATTCCAGTTATCATTAAACAAGGCCTCTTTCTTTTTTCTGCTCCAACCTTTCAGTTGTTTTTCCCACGCAATGGCATCATATACATACTGAAAATGTTCGCAATACTTGATTTGAACGGGTCTTCTTGAATAGGTATACGATTTAGGGTCAGTTCCTGAATTGTGCTCGATCAGTCTTCGTTCCACATCATTGGTCACACCTGTATAATAAGAGTTGTCAGCGCATTCAACAATATAGACATAGTAATCATGCATGATTCAAAAATAGAAAGTTTCGTTCAAACAGTTACGCTATGGACTCTTTTTCTATCTATCCATCGACTTCGCTCAGGATGACAGAAAAAGTATTCGTCTCCGCACAGTCAATAGCGCGAGGTTTAGTCTGCTTCATTTTCTATTTACCCTTCGACTTCATTTCGACTGGCTAAATGCAGGCTTCTCAGAATGACAGAAAAAGTATTCGTCTCCGCATGAATAAACGCACAGTCGTCCTCTGTCATGCTGAGCGAAGTCGAAGCAAGGCAGGACTAATTCAAATAAACAGTAATTCCAAGAAAACGATATTAAAAAATAAATTTTGAAAGTAATTTATCTATCGTAATATTGCAATATATAAATTTAAAGATGGGCGCCACCAAGACTGAACATTTTACCGAACAACAAAATTCCATTGCCACTATCGCGAAGGCATTAGGTCATCCTGCCCGTATCGCTATCCTCGAGTACCTCCTGAAAGTCGATAGCTGTATCTGCGGCGATATCGTCAATGAGTTGCCATTGGCGCAACCTACCATTTCACAACACTTAAAGGAACTTAAGACTTGCGGTCTCATCAAAGGAACGATCGAGGGCACCGCTATCTGTTATTGCATCGATGAGAAAGTGCTTGATAACTTTCAAAAGCATTTTTCGGCCATCTCCGCTACCTTGACGAATAAAAAATGTTGCTGATACGCAGCATTCAACTAATCAATAAAACAAGTACATATGAAACTGTCAACATTAAAAAGATTTTTGGAAACGACTCAGGATCTGACGATTCAACTGCCCAATGGAGCACTCGTTCCCGCTCACTTTCACATCACAGAAATCGGTCTGCTCAGCAAACATTTTATCGATTGCGGTGGCACCGTTCGTGAAGAGAAATTTGCCTCCATGCAGATTTGGACAGCCAATGATCTTGAGCATCGACTGGCGCCTGCCAAACTCAATTCGATCATTGCCATTTATGAAAAGACAATCAGCCAGGAAGATCTTGAACTGGAAGTTGAATATCAATCAGATACTATAGGCAAATACGGACTTGCCATCAACGGTGACCGATTGCAATTGATGCCGACACAGACCAACTGTCTTGCACAAGATCATTGCGGCATTCCGAAAGAAAAACTGAAGGTGAATTTATCTGAACTGGCTACTGCCAGCGAAAGCTGCTGCACACCCGGTGGAGGATGTTGTTAAACCGAGAAATCGTATGAGAATCGATTCATCATCTATACGCATTCTAAGGGAAATCACTTTAAGTCGATACTAAACACGAACTCAGTAACAATCGCGAATCATGAAAAACATTCTTGTCTTATGTACCGGCAACAGTTGCCGAAGTCAGATCGCCCATGGCTATCTGCAACATTTTACCGATGCAAAAAAAGTGACCATCTATAGCGCCGGTGTCGAAACACACGGTGTGAACCCGAAAGCAATTGCCGTCATGAAAGAAGATGGCATTGATATTTCAGCAAATACATCCAACAATATCAGCGAGTATTTCGGTGTCGACTTTGACTATGTCATCACCGTCTGTGACAATGCAAAGGAACGTTGTCCCTATTTCCCATCGAAGGCTGTCAGACTTCATTATAATTTTCCAGACCCTGCAAAAGCCACTGGCAGCGAGGAAGAAGTCATGGAGGAGTTCCGAAGAGTGCGACAACTTATCAAAGACTATGTCATCGATTTTAGACAAAATAATTTATCCGAAGAGCGTTCATCTAACTTGTAAAGCAAAACCTATGTCTGCAAACACTTGCCATCCTACTATCAAACGAAAGAAGCTGAGTTTTCTTGATCAATACCTCACCGTGTGGATTTTTCTTGCCATGCTGATCGGTATTTCCATCGGTTATTTCATTCCATCGATACCTGATGTCATCAACTCCTTCTCTTCGGGCACGACTAATATTCCACTGGCCATCGGACTGATTTTAATGATGTATCCGCCATTGGCTAAGGTGAGATTTGAGAAGATTCCGAAACTGTTCAGTAATCTAAAACTCTTCTCCCTATCGATGTTCATCACCTGGATCATCGGGCCATTCCTAATGTTTAGTTTATCGGTACTTTTTCTGAAAGAATATCCTGAATACATGTACGGTCTTATCCTGATCGGCATTGCTCCATGCATAGCCATGGTCATTGTATGGAATGAACTGGCCGAAGGCAACCGCGAATATGTAGCAGGTCTGGTCGGTATCAACAGCATCATGCAAGTCTTATTTTTCAGTGCCTACGCCTATTTTTATCTGACCATTATGCCACCTCTTTTTGGCCTGAAGGGAATGGAAATCAATATCACGATTTCACAAATTGCCAAGACTGTGGGTATTTATCTTGGCATTCCGTTTGTGGCCGGTGTCATCAGCCGGTATTCTCTGATTCGTCTTAAAGGTGACGAATGGTTCAATCAAAAATTCATTCCGAAAATATCTCCGATCACCCTGATCGCGCTGCTTTTTACTATCATCGTGATGTTCAGTTTAAAAGGAAGCCTGATCGTGCAGATACCCATGGATGTCATCCGGATTGCCATTCCGCTGGTCATTTATTTTACCATCATGTTCCTTCTGACGTTTCTATTCGGTAAGCTTGCCGGTGCCGATTATGCGCAGAACGCGGCCATTTCGTTCACAGCGTCAGGAAATAATTTCGAACT
>CAIQUX010000268.1 GCA_903875055.1 uncultured Bacteroidota bacterium | reverse complement strand
ACCTGCTATCGCCATACTTGCCTTATTGGCGATTGGTCTGGGCTCTTGTGTCAAACAAAAATTTGATGCGCCACCGGATGGATCAAGTTATGATCCGAAAATACCGGTCAACAATACCATTCTGGCTTTGAAAAGCCTGTATGTGAATACGCCGGTGCTCATTGACTCTGACTATGTAATTTCAGGGGTAGTGACAGCTGACGACCGTTCAGGATGTTTCTACAAACAGATCGTCATACAGGATACGACCAGCGGTATTGTCATTTTATTAGGACGAAGCTCAGGTTTGTATACCGATTACCCTATCGGTCGAAAAATATATGTACGTTGTAAAGGACTTTATCTGGGTGCTTATGGAGGATTTATCCAACTTGGATACACGCCTGATATTACCAACTCATTGAGCGATATTCCTTCTGCTTTGATACCGAAATACATCGTAAAAGCCAATACCGGTAATGTGGTAACACCGGTAAGTGTGAGTATCAGTCAGCTTTCAAGCGTAACAACAGCTGCTAAAATGCTTGGTACGTTGATTCGCATTGATAGCGCTGAATTTGTGCAGGCTGAAGTGAATTCACCATATGCGCAAGACCCAAGCATCGCTTCCGGGACTGACAGACATATTGAAGATTGTGCAGGTAAAACCATCGTAGTACGAATGAGTGGCTATGCGAACTTCAGAAATGTATTGATTCCAACAGGGAAAGGTCCTCTGACAGCAATCTATTCACGTTACAATTCTACACCTCAATTGTTGATTCGCGATACGTTTGATGTCAACATGAGAGCTCCTCGTTGTGGCGGGGTTGTTATTCTACCTGCTGTTGATATTAAAATTGACAGTTTGCGTAAAATGTATAACGGCAGTGGAGTAGTATTGGGTAGCTATAAGATACATGGCGTGGTGATTTCGAGTTACGCCGATAGCAATATCTCCAAAGGAAGTATCTACATGGAAGATGAAAGCGGCCGTGGTATCAATATCTATTATGGTGGAACCATCGCGTATAAATTAGGTGATTCATTATCTGTTGATGTGACAGGTGATTCATTGATCGTTTACAAAGGCATTTTAGAAGTGAAAAAAGTAGCTGCTAAGACTACTTCCCTTGGAATTGGAAAGACTATAACTCCGGCAGTTGTTACATTAGCGCAATTAACGGCTGATATGAACAATACCGTATACAAAGAAAGACTTTATGAAAGTGCCCTGATCAAGGTTGTAGGCTGTACCATTTCTGGCACACCGGCAACATATGGCGATGCAGGTAACGCAGGAAGAACGATTACAGATGCAACCGGCAGTTTCATCCTTTATTGCCGAAATGCACCTCCTTATAGCACCACAAACTATGCTACAGGTATTGTCAATATCACTGGCATTTCATCAAAATACAATTCAACGAATCAACTTCTGATCAGAAAAATTTCACTTGACATCCAATAAATCATTCAGTCAAAACATAAACTAAAACATGAGAAAATTAGCATTATTATCCCTTTTAACCCTGGCTTTCGGGTATAAGCCAAACGCACAAGTAGTTCTTACAAACTTAGCGCCATATACTCAAAATTTTGATGCCTTATCAAATGATACAACATTCACTACCGCACATCCGATAACCCCACTTACAGGTTGGGCTATCTTTGAACGAGGCACAAGTTCTGCTGTAGATCAACAATATAAAGTCAGTAACGGATCCCGAAATAACGGAGAGACGTATAGTTATGGTGATTCAACTGCCACTGACAGAGCATTAGGAAGTCTGGCATCAGGCACTAATCTGCCTTCATTCGGTGTGGT
>CAIQUX010000267.1 GCA_903875055.1 uncultured Bacteroidota bacterium | reverse complement strand
TTCCTCAATCTCTCTTACAAGCCACTTGCGGAAGCTAATTTCATAATCGAATTTCTCGTCTGTTTTCTCAAACGATTCACTTACTTTGAGGGTATACTCAGATTTACTCATTTCGCATTTTGTTTGCCCAAAATGTGTCAATTTTTTTTAGGAGAGGACATATCTAGTACAAAATGGCTTCTCAAGACATTCCGCGACTACACTTGTCAATGGCGATAACCGCGTATTGAAATTAGCTCATATCGAGAAGTTATGTGATTTGCTTGTTTGTGAACCCAACGATTTACTGGCATGGACAGCAGATGGCAGACAAAAATACCCCGACAACTATCCACTCGCAAAACTCAAACCTCAGCCTGTCAATGACCTGAAGGAGACCTTGTCGAAAACGCCTTTCAGTGAATTGAAAGGGATTACTGAACGTATTGTGAACAGCAAACCACAATAAGACTTGTCACAGATTTAGGCGCCGCATATTCTATCAGAAATGGTATTAGAAGCTCTTGCCCTTATCAGGCATCGCTTACTGATGTAAGAAAGGATGCTTACATTTGCCGATAGTCAGTTACCTTTCGGTTTAGAAAGTTAAAAACAAAACATATGCAATACAGACGTTTAGGAAAATCAGGATTACAACTTAGTGTACTATCATTCGGAAGCTGGGTAAGCTTTGCCAAACAGATTGATGATAAGAAAGCAGAACAGCTCATGGGCTATGCGTATGACCATGGTGTGAACTTTTTTGACAATGCTGAAATTTATGCTTTAGGCGAAAGCGAAAACATGATGGGCCGTGTGTTGAAGAAAAAGAAATGGGATCGTACCAGCTATTGCGTCAGCAGCAAGGTCTATTTCGGATGGAGAGGCGAGCAAAACAAACCCAATCAAAAAGGCCTGAGCCGTAAGCATGTGATCGAGGCTTGTCATGAAGCATTGAAACGTTTACAAGTCGATTATCTGGATTTGTATTTCTGTCATCGTCCCGACAAGGAAACACCGATAGCCGAAACCGTCATGGCGATGAATACCTTGATACAACAAGGAAAAATTCTTTATTGGGGAACCAGCGAATGGAGCGGTGTCGAAATCATGGAAGCACATCGTGTGGCTGCCGAATACAAACTGATAGGCCCGACCATGGAACAACCTCAATACAATTTGTTTGAGCGTGATAAGATGGAGAATGAGTTCTTGGGTATTTTCAATACGGTGGGCATGGGCACCACCATCTGGAGTCCGATGGCATCGGGTTTGCTCACAGGAAAATATAATGCGGGTTTACCTAAAGGTTCACGATTGGGTACCAAAGGTTTTGAGTGGCTGGCTGAACGATGGCTCACGAAAGAGAAGGTCGACAAGGTGGTGAAACTGGCTAAGGTGGCGAATGATCTGGATGTCAGTCTTCCTCAGTTGAGTATCGCATGGTGTATAAAAAATCCGAATGTGAGTACGGCGATTTTAGGTGCCACTAAAAAAGAACAATTGGTCGAGACCTTGCAATCGATCGAAGTTGTTTCAAAATTGACGCCCGAGGTGATAGAGAAGATTGAAAAAATCATGAATACCAAACCAATCTTACCCGCCTTCTAGTCTTGTATATCGGCATCCTGTCCTTCTAATCATTGTTTTAGACGCATGAGCAGCGATACCTGCAGAATTGAGGTGTTAGTCAAATGCTGTCATGTCGATGTTCTTTGCGATGAAGAAACAGGAGAAATCTAAGAATTTATTTTAAATTGCATACATCTAAATAGAAATCTTCAATGAAAAAGTCAATATCCCTGTTCATCGTACTGATGACATTCGCAACCTTCTCAATGCAGGCACAAGAAAAAGACACAAAGTCTAAATTGATCGAAGGAATAAAAAAAGAAAAGCTGCGTAAACCGATTAAATTGGAAGCGGTGAAGGATGGTGAAAAAAAAAACCCGTTTCAAAAAAACACAAGAGCCACCGATCTAAAGGTAAGCAACATCGTATCAGGAAATGAGGAAGGTGAAGCACAGATATGTATAGATCCAAGCAATCCGAATAAAATGGTGATGAGCTTCATGGATAATACATCTCTTGGAAATATCGAGTACCCGGTTTATTATTCAAGTAATGGCGGAAGCACATGGACGAAAAGTAACTTCAATGCATACTCGAAATTGAGTGTCGATTTTCCGGGGTATGATTTTATGGGGGGTGGTGATCCGGTTTTTGCGTATGATAAGAATGGCAATCTTTATTTTTCCTGGATTTATCTGGTGGTCAATGCAGCCGGCGACACAGCTGTGGCAGCCATGTATTGGGCGAAAAGCGCCGATAACGGAGCAACATTCACCTTGCAATCAGGTAATAATCATTTCATAGGTAAAGCCTATCTTGATCCAAACTCTATGAATTTAGATGCATTACCAGGTAGTGAGGGCATGTACGACAGACAATGGTTTGCCATGGACCTGTCATCAGGAGCTAATGCCAATACACTGTACGTATCATTTATCTATTTCAATGCACCGTCAGAAAGCACAACACTGACCGGAAGTACCATCAAAAAATTACAAAACGGAGGAACATCCTTCGGAAGCAAGATACAGGCCATATCGAGCAATGTGCAGTTTAACAATGTGCGTGTCGATAATTCAGGCGTCTTGCATTTAACCGGCGCGGATATTGATAATAACAGCGTCATCTATTGTAAAAGTACTAATGGAGGAAGCACGTTTTCTACACCAATAACTGTAGCTACAGGTACAAATCTATTTGGCAATCAGGGTAACGGCTATATACATGACAGAGAAAACTCGGCCGTGAACATGGAAGTCGATGGAGCTAAGAATGTGCATGTGGTTTGGAGCGATTTCGATGCAAATCCAAGCGCCAATTACAAATCGTTTTACAGCCGCCTCAACAACGGAGGATCAAGCTTCAGTACACCGATTGATTTATCAACCTTATTTGTAGCAGGTAATAAAGTGTTGATGCCTGTGGTGAGTACTGCCGGTAACAGAGTGACTATCGGAGCCTATGTCATCAGCTCAGCCAAGGTAAGTGATTATTATATCATCAATTCACAAGACAATGGCAATACCTGGTCGGCACCGATCAAGGTAAGCAGTGGTTCTACTAATTTCGCTTCGACAAGTAATACCGGTGCATGGTTTGGTGATTACGCGAATGCTGTGCGAACAGATACAAAAGTGTATAATATCTGGAGCGACGGACGATCAACCGGAGGTCCGAAAATGTATGTCAATACCACAACACTTTGGGCAACTCCAACCACTGACGTTACACCCATCAACAGCACCTTGCAATTGGATGATGTGTATCCAAATCCGGTAAGTTCTTTATTGAATCTTCATTTCAGTGTTCAAAAACAAGACAATATACAGATTCAGGTTTTATCTATTGATGGCAAGCAAGTGTTGACACAACAACATGCACTGTCAACAGGGAAACAATCGGTAACACTTCAATTAGCAGATATGGCAGCAGGCAACTATGTTGTGAAAATAACCAATCAAGATGGTTTCGACATCGTGCGACATATCGTGAAGAATTAGAGTCGCGAATCATCACGGTGCTGTTCACTAACTTAAAATTTCATGAAGCACATCCACGCTTTTGAGTTCGCTCAGATGCGGGATATGTAAACGCAGATACTGGATGCAGATGGCCAGCAGCTCTTTTCGTGCCGTTTGGTTCAATGATGATTCCGGCTTGGGATATCCATTCGCAAAGAACGAAAGATGGATGGCATGATCGCCGTCAATAAAATACATAGAGTTTACTTCTTCCCTCGTGCAGAACTGACCGTTTTGCAAATCGAGGATATTGTTTCTTTCAGAGTAGGTATTGTGAATACCAAAACCGAGATGATCGGCCAGTTGCAATGTAAATGTAATCGGGTAATTGGCTAAGGAGCTTTCATCATTCTTGTCGATGAATAAAAAAGTTTGTTCAAAAAACTCAAACAATTCCAGGTTGGTTTCTGGTTCTGAAATGGTTTTATGTATCAGCTCGATGATATAGATGGCGATGGTGTTTTTGATGATATGACTTTGCAACTCCTGATAGATGTGGTTGACCCTGGCTTCTTTGATACGTTGCAGGTTTTTGTTGGGCGCATGATACACAACCAGATCAAGCAAAGTGGTGGGTTGATAAATATTGGCTTTGCCTGCCGATTTCTTTTCAGTGCGTACACCATTGACCAGATAACTTTGCACACCGAAGAACTCGGTATAGATGGCGACCACGATACTGGTATCGCCATATTTGATGGTGCGAAGTACGATACCTTTGGTGGAATGGAGCATGGATTTGAATTGTCAGACGTTCAGCAATATTACATGTTTAACCTCTATTATTCATTTGAAAAGAATGGAGGAACGCTGAAGAAGGCGATGAAGCCAAAACGGAGCGTCGCAAATACGTTACATAGATATTCTGTCGCCAATCCACTAAAAATTATTCATTGAAGATAAACTTCCCGACTTTGGTAGCACTGCCATCGGCATTGGATACAAATACATAATACACACCGGTACGGGGACGAACACCCAGATAATTTTTTCCGTTCCATACGGCTTGTCCGCCTTGTGCTTTGGTTCGATACACAAGCTGACCGGCCACATCGGTGATACGTACATCGGCGTTCTCAACCAAATCCTTGATGGCAATCATGCCTTCGTAAGATGAAGGGACAGGATTGGGAAATATGTTCATGTTGCTATTGTCTTCTTTCGGCTCGATGGCTTCGCTTCGGTACGACACAAGGCCTTCGTTGGTAGCGATAAACACTTCACCGCTGTTGGGCTGAATCACGATACTTCGCACATCATTCGATGGCATCGGGCTGTTGTCTTTTGTGAACCGATGTATGATCTTTTCTGCATCATCCGAAATCAGCCAAACGCCATTGTTGGTGCCTATCCATTTATTATTGGCACCGTCGACGGCAATGGCGTTGACACTTTCACGCTGGAACAACAGGCCGGCATTGAGATCGTATTTTACAATTTTCAGTTCGGCATCGCAACCATTTGCGGTGGTGATACTTTCGGGGCAATTCATAATGCCTAT
>CAIQUX010000266.1 GCA_903875055.1 uncultured Bacteroidota bacterium | reverse complement strand
GGCAGAAAGTGACGCAGGGGAAGGAAGTAATTTTATATTTACCTTGCCTTTGCGTTAAATTCAGGCCTTATGATTCCTCTTCCTCAATTTCTCCCTCTGCATGGCCCAATGAGACATCGTCCTAAGGATTCGTTCCTGAACAATCGACATCAATCAGACAGTTAAAATCGAACGATCGACAACTTGTTTCTCACCTAGTTGATGCAGGACCTGCCGAAAAAGGCAGAAATACATCAGGTACGAACCGGCAAAACGAAGCTGTATTGTAGTACTGCAAGTTGCAGACGGCGAAGTTGATGGCATGCTTCCAAATTCGTGTACAAAGCAGTTGGCCATTTATAAAAATGGACAAAAACATCAGTAGCCTCTCCGAAACGGCATGATGTTAAAAAATCTGACCATCTTGATCTGCCACACGCTGAATGACTCTTGATCTGCAATTTTACAATTCACTTGCAATCTTATTTTGATTATTGTATTTTCACATTCACCATACCATAATTTATCTGACATTAAAATGATTAAAAAATGAAAAATGCTATTTTGATCGCAATGGCTTGCAGCATCGTACATTGTGTACAAGCGCAAGAGAATACACTAAAAGAATACAATAATTATGACTTTGTTTCTGGAGAAAAAATCTTATTTGAAGATAATTTTTCTGGTGACCAAAAAGGTGAATTTGCAGCACACTGGAATCTAAAAAGCGGTCAAGCGGTTGTCAATGATTTTGCAAACAAAACTTCATTATTGCTGACTGCAGGAAATTATGCGAAGGTATTCCCTGTCATGAAAATCGAAAATTACTTAACAGACTCTTTTACTGTTGAATTTGACTTTTATGCCCCCGCCTATCCTGTATTACTTTTTTTTAAAGCGAAAGATAAAGACACACGGGCTATAAATTTTGGGTACCGTGTAAATACCAACAATTTCCAAAACGAATTATCGGAAAACTACCCGGAAGGCAAGGACGCAGATTTTAAAAAAAAATGGCATCATGCTGCATTGATATATAAAAATGGACAGATAAAATGTTATGAAGATCAGTATAGGGTATTGGTGATTCCACAATCCGGATTCATTCCACAATCCATTTTATTTGGCGGCATCGGTTCAAAGGAAGCTCCTATTTGCCTTACCAATGTCAGGATTGCCAGCGGGGGAACTATGAATATGCTCTCTAAAATTATCACTGATGGAAAATTTGTCACGCATGCCATCACCTTTGATGTCAACAAATCGAATATTAAACCAGAAAGCATGGGTTTTATTAATCAACTATCTAAATTCTTACGAGAAAACCCATCGATTAAACTGGAAATAAACGGGTATACCGATAGTGACGGAGATGATAACTCAAATCTAAAATTGTCTGACGAACGATCAGAGGCTGTTAAACAACAATTAATCATTCTTGGAATCAATTCATCCAGGTTATCTTCTCATGGATTCGGCGAAACGAATCCTGCTGATTCCAACTCCACGCTTGAGGGCAAAGCGAATAACAGACGTGTTGAATTGATAAGAAAATAATTCAATTCTATCCTTAGTATACCATTGAACAAATAATTCACTTACCCATGATTGCAGTACATAGAATTACTAACGGATGCTCAGGATGTATATGCAATAAATGAGGCACTATGCATTTTCAAGGCATCAATTCATCAACTTTCAAAATTATTTCATGACAAAGAACATATCCATCCTATGCACAGTACTCCTTTCATTTGGCGCTGGTTTTATTTTCAAATCCCTGCTTGCCAACAAGGCAGAGCCTATTCTTATCAGAAAGGTGACCGGCATCGGAGGGCTATTTTTCAAATGTAAGGATCCTGGAAAAATGAGAGCTTGGTACAGCGAAAATCTGGGGCTGAATACCAATCAATACGGAACTGTTTTTGAATGGTATCAGGGGCACGACTCTACCCGTAAAGGGTTCACACAATGGAGTCCCTTTAAGGAAACCACCACATACTTTGGCAAGTCTGATCAAACGTATATGATCAATTATCGTGTGGATAATCTTGAATTATTAGTCACTGAACTTCAAAAGAATCATGTAAAAGTGTTAGATACGCTTGAAACATATGATTATGGGAAGTTCATTCATATAGAAGATATTGAAGGAAATAAAGTTGAATTATGGGAACCTAACGACCTTGTTTATGAAAAAATGGGGCGAGACATGGGCAGCAAGACGACAAAATAAACAATCAGTGGTGGGCTCAACTACCTTGCTGCTGGCTTCCTTTACGACTTTAGCGCTGCAACGACCGATCAACATTCCATGGCTCGCCGGTTTCCCGTCGTGACTTCCCTGACCTCCGGCAAGCGGTGACGGACTCCCGTCATGACGTCGCGGTTTCCCGTCGCGGCTCCCCGGCAAAATAGTTTCGCTTCGTTTTTTACCGTCATGGGTTCCCGGACCTCCGGCAAGCGGTGACGGACTCCCGTCATGACGTCGCGGTTTCCCGTCGTGGCTTCCCGGTAAAATAGTTTCGCTTCGTTTTTTACCGTCATGGGTTCCCGGACCTCCGGCGAGCGGTGACGGACTCCCGTCATGGTGTCGCGGTTTCCCGTCATGGTGTCGCGGTTTCCCGTCATGGTGTCGCGGTTTCCCTTCGTGGCTCCCCGGTAAAATAGTTTTGCTTCCTTTTTTACCGTCATGGGTTCCCGGACCTCCGGCAAGCGGTGCCGTACTTTCGTCATGACGTCCCTGTTTACCATGTTGGCATTTGTTTGTTCGTTGTTGTAATACAATTTTCAATATCCACGAATAGACCATGTATCCAAATAGTCCTTATTTCATTCATTCACTTTGGTGTTTTATCCAAAGTCATTACTTTTGAATAAAACAGGTATCATCCCGAATAGTGTACATGGAGACACAATGGATTATGACCTGTTCTGATCAGATGAATCATCATACTGGGAAAATTTAAAGAAAACATCATGGCAAAAAACATTAAAAAGGAAATTACGAAAGTGCAAAAGGCAGAATTGCTGCTGACCTTGAAAAGCCGTTTTGAAAAAAACATGAAACGTCATAAAGGAATTGAATGGGGGATGGTTTCGGTCAAACTGGAGTCAGCCGCTGAGAAATTATGGTCACTCCATGCTATGGAACAAAGCGGTGGTGAACCCGATGTGATAGGGTATGATAAAAAATCGGACGAATACATTTTTTGTGACTGTTCGGCTGAAAGCCCAAATGGTCGTCGCAGTGTATGTTATGACCGTGAAGCACTGGATTCGAGGAAAGAATTCAAACCGGCAAACACGGCCATTGACAGGGCGGCTGAAATAGGTATTGAACTTCTGAACGAAGAACAATACCGGACGTTGCAGACATTGGGACATTTTGATGCTAAAACATCCAGTTGGATTAAAACACCGGAAGAAATCAGAAAATTGGGTGGCGCACTCTTCGGGGATTACCGCTACGGGTCTGTCTTTATCTATCATAACGGAGCACCTTCTTACTATGCTGCCCGCGGCTTTCGTGGCTTGTTAAAGGTCTGAGCCTGACGAAAAGAGTATCATCGCCGTAAATTCGATGCGTATAGTCAGTTATGTGGTCGCTGTGACTGGTGTGATCACGGGCAACATCTATTGCATTCGCCAAAACCAAAACATGTTGTGATAATAGACCCTATAACAGGATGCCTCTGAGAAATAGCATGGCAACAGAAAAATAGATCAGCAATCCTGTCACATCAATCACAGTGGCAACAAAAGGTGCTGAAGAAACAGCAGGATCAGCACCTAGTCGACGCAGGAACATCGGGAACATCGAACCTATCAGCGTACCCCATAAGACGACACCGACTAAAGACAAACCGACAGTACAACCTATCGGAATGGTATTGGCACCATAACTGTGAAAAGCCAGATTCCAGAAGATGACACGTATGAAACCGATAGACCCGAGTATGGTTCCAAGCACCAGCCCCGACAGGATTTCTCTACGCATGACCCGCCACCAGTCGCGTAAGGTCACTTCACCCAGTGCCATGGCCTGTATGATCAACGTGGATGCCTGAGAACCTGTATTGCCTCCACTTGAAATAATCAAGGGGATGAACAAAGCCAATACCACCGCTTTGGCAATTTCATCCTCAAAAAATGCCATAGCGGTTGCCGTGAGCATTTCACCGATAAAAAGCACGACCAGCCACACCACACGCTTCTTAATCAAGGTAAAAAACGGGACTTCAAGATAGGGTTCATCCAAGGCCTCGGTACCCCCGATCATTTGGATATCTTCTGAATATTCTTCTTCGGCCACCCAGAGTACATCGTCGATCGTTACGATACCCAATAAGACGTTGCGATCATCCACCACAGGAAGTGCCACTCGGTTATTCATCTGAAACACACTCATGGTTTCTTTCTGGTCGTCATTGACATGAAGGGCGATAAACCGTTCATCCATGAGGTCGTGGACCATGGTTGATTTGGGATCTACCAACAGGAAGTCCCTGATCCGTATGTCATCAAGTAATGTTCCGTTCTGATCTGTGACATAAATCACATCAATGGTCTCCGAACTTTTACCGTAGTCACGTATATAGGTCAGCACTTGTTCAACGGTCCAGTCGGGTTCCACATCGATATAATCGGGCGTCATGAGCCTGCCGACGCTTTCTTCCGGATAACCCAACAGAGACAAGGTAATCTTGCGTTCCTCCGGATTGAGATGTTTGATTACTTCCTTCACCGCATGACTTGGCAATTCACTCAACAAGGAGGTCCGGTCATCTGGAGGAAGATCGTTCAAAATCTGGACAATCTGATGCGGGGGAAGGGTTTTTAGCAAATCTTCCTGAATACTGGCATCAATAATTCTAAAGACAGCCAGCGCCCGTTGAAAATCAAGATGTTTGAAGAAAATAAGCGCTTTTGACGGATTTTCATTAATGAGTTCCGCCACATCCGAAATGTTCAGGTCGTTGATCAACTCCCCTAATTCGATCAAGGCATCCAGTTCGATCAGCGTCTCAACGCGTTCAGTAAGTGCTTTTATATCATCCATGTCAAAAAAAAGAGTGTAAAAGTAGGGTTAAAAGCGGGTAATTTGCATTACCTTTAAAATAAGTTTCAAGCTTCTGATGGTAGCCATTCTTTCGGCAATTTTCAGTGGTAAGACAATTTGCACCATTAACAGGCCTTCGTCTTCAGAGAAAGAAAGTCTGGCAAGCAATATCCATGGTTTATTGACGAATAAAATGAACATTGATAAAAAAAGGACTTATTTCAAAATTTAATCCAAAGATTATTTTTTACTTAAAATAATTATACTACTTTCGCACTTCCAAAAAAATTAAAGAACAATGGCCCGTATATGTCAAGTGACCGGAAAAACCCCACTAAAGGGTAACAAGGTATCCTTCTCGAACAAGAAAAGTATTCGTCGATTCATGCCTAATCTTCAGGTTAAGCGTTATTTCCTGACTGAAGAAGACAAATGGATTACACTTAAGTTGACGACAGATGCGATGCGCACCATCAACAAACGAGGCTTATTTACGATCGTAAAAGAAATGCGTGCGGCAGGTTCTAAAATTTAATTAGCTTTAAAAAAATTCAACAATGGCAAAGAAAGGAAACAGAGTACAGGTAATATTAGAGTGTACTGAGCATAAAGATTCAAATATGCCCGGTACAAGCCGATATATCACTCAAAAGAACAAAAAAAATACACCTGGACGTATTGAGTTGAGAAAATACAACGCAATATTGAAACGATATACCACTCACAAAGAAATCAAATAATATAAACCATGGCAAAAGCAGCAAAAACCGCACAGAAAAAAGATTTGAAAGCATCAGCTGATGCGAAAAACTGGACGAAAGTGATTCGCGCCGTGCGTAGTCCTAAAACAGGGGCTTATTCATTCAAAGAAAACATCGTACACAAAGACAAAGTAAGCGATTACTTAGCCGGAAAATAATTCCGCTTTGTTATACATTTTTAAACCATCATTCTCAGAGTGATGGTTTTTATTTTGCAATGATAACATTGGTTAACCAAAGTTTCCAATCTGCAAACGGCTCTTTTTCTTATCTATCTAGCCACAGTTTGAAATCATTGACCCTATCACGACTCACGATCGCTACATCTCCCTCGAGATAAGGGGCCGTAATGACTAAACGGCTGTTGAAATAAGCACTTGCCTTACCGATAGAACGGATGGCGATTATCACCTGCCTGTTAATCCTGAAAAAATCTTCCGGAGACATCAAGGGTTCTAACTGATCAAGTGTATAATCGACTGCATATCGCTTTCCATTCGTAGCCACCAGAAACGTCAAACCCTCCTGTGTGATGAAATGATTGATCTCTTCGGCCCTGATGGTGTCAATCACACTCCCCTGCTTCACCATAAAACGGCTTTTGTATTGCTTTTTGAATTGAAGAAACGCATTCGTCATATTTTCAAGCATCCGATCGGCCTCCTTCCTGTTATATTTCGAATATTTTTCAATGGCCCTGCCTAATTCTTCCAGACCAACAGGTTTGAGCAAGTAGTCGACACTGTTCACCTCAAAAGCTTTGATGGCATATTCGCTGTAAGCCGTTGTAAAAATAACAGGGATATCGATGATTACTTCAGAAAATAGTTCAAAACCCAGTCCATCAGCCAGATGTATATCCAGAAAGATCAGATCTGCATCTAAACCGTTCTTGAAGGCTTCAACGCTCTTCTTAACAGAATCCAGGACAGTTAAAACCCTGATAGACGAGTCTATTTTCTTCAGCATCCTTTGAAGCAGTTCTGCCGATAGGCTTTCGTCTTCGATTATAATGACGTTCATACTATGCAATTAATGGTATACGTACAATGAAATGATGAAGATCGTGGTTGATTTCAACGGGTATGTCTGTGAAGTACCGGTATCTGTCTTGAATATTCTTTAACCCTGATTTAGAACTAGCTTCTTTTTGAGCGCGTGCCTGATAATTATTCTTTACTTCCAACACTCCATCCTTGGCTTCAATGGAAATTGTCAAGGGAGATTCAGACGATATTTCGTTATGCTTGATGGCGTTCTCGACGAGCATTTGAACCGACATCGGCGGAATAAGCTTATTCATTTCCGATTTATCAACCCTGATATCAAAGAGTATATTCTGTTCAAAGCGTATTTTCAAGAGGTAAATATAGGAATCAATGAACTTCAACTCATCATTCAGCCTCACTAACTCATTTGTCTTATTATCAAGCAGATAGCGATAAACTTTAGATAATTGATTAATAAAATCTACCGCCTTTTCCTGATCCTGATAAACCAGCGAAGTAAGGACACTTAAATTATTGAATAAAAAATGCGGGTTGATCTGGTCCTTCAGATTTTGAAGCTGGGCCTGTACACTTTCCGTCTTGTACTTTTCTACCTCTACCAAAGAAAGCTTCCAGCCTTTCAGTAATTGTCCGCCGATTTCAAAACTTAAAATAAGGGTTGAAATAAGCAGACTGATCACTAAGGATGCTTCCATCAGTTTCTTATGCTGGGTATCAAGACCACATATTTTTGCATTGTACACATACATCATCAGGTAGAGTGAGCAGGCACTATACAGAAGGGCTACCGGCAAATGAAACAGTATCCTTCGTTTAGTTTTGCTTACCCAAGGGTAATGCGTATTCATCCAATGGTCTATCCAAAGATTCCCTTCCCAAACGACAATGGTGATGAAAATGGCAATCAGATGATGATAAATGATAGGCTGACCACCGGCAACATCTTTATAAACCACTAATTTCATCAGGAATGAAATCGCGATTCCTGCTAAAATCATGAATATGAAACGTATGTTGCTTTTTAACACGATTAAAAATACTATTAGAATTGTATTTTATACACAAAATTCGGGAAAAGACCGATCTGATACGCCGTGTTTATAGATTTGGTGACAGGATTATAGCGCTGTGCAAACACATTCTTGTTATTGGTCACATTCTGAATATCAAAAAAGAGTGAATGCGATAATTTGCGTTTCTTGCTGTTAATGGTAACACCTGCTTTTACATCCATCCGGAAGAAATCGGGATTTCGCACTGTAAAGGCGTATTCATCTCCCTTCAGCACTTGTTCCCTCGCTGTTTGTGATGCTTCCAGATCGACGGGCGTGTAATAACGACCACCCGCCTGGGTCAGTTTCAAATCCACAGAAAATGCATTTCGCTTAGCCTTGCCGAACTTAATTTCCTTACCTACTAAGACATTATATACAAATCTACCATTGAAAGCCGTATTACGTTCTATACCATCACTCCCTTTATACTTTGATTGATACAGTGTTCCTGTCAATAAACCATAATAGCCCTTGCTGAAGAACTTTTCAACGGTCAACTCAGCGCCATAATTCCGACCGCTTCCTGTGTTTTCGAGATAACCCTGATTATTAGGCATGAAGCTGGCGCCAGTATTTAACATGGAGAAACTTCCAGGCACTTGGGGTACAGGTACATTTTGCAATATCTGATAATAGATTTCTGTCTTTACCCGCCATTCACTAAAGGGTACAACTTCGTAACCTATTACAAAATGGTGACTGCGAGTAAATCCAAGATCCTTATTGGACTGGTCATATGTCCCATCCGATTTGAGTGAGCGATAAAAATAGACATCCGTCGGCTGCATCTGGCTATGTAATCCGTATCCTGCACTGAAAGTACTTTTAGGTGTCATATTGTATCTCAGACCGACTCTGGGCTCTAACGAAAATGAGCCATTGAGTGTCAGCCATTGACTATGCAACCCCATATTGAGGGTGAGTTTTTGATTCAGGTTGTACTTTGCATTCACAAAAGCCTGCATCAAGGTGGTGTAATCATTAAAGTCCCATATCTGCTTCCATGAAGGATTGAATTGTCTGTCGCGAAAGAAAAGATTCAGGTTCATGACTTCAGCCAATACACCTGCTTTGATAAATAAGGCCGAATTGACTTTTGAATTAAAAGTTGAATTGAAGTTATAATGTAATCGTGTAGTCTTATTTTCTATGACACGAGAGGCATTCCCATCCGAAGATGAAATAGTATCCTGATTATACAGCGATGCAGCATAAGAAGCTCCAATGACCGTATTCACGTAAGATTTATCACTGATCTTGATAAAGTGTTTTAATCCGATTAAACCTAAATTACTGGTAAAATAGCTATCCTTAGTTGGGTCAGCAAACAAATCGGTTTCGTCGATCTTATCATGTAAAAATTTTATATTGCTAGTACCCCCCAGACCAAATAAGGTGAACCGTCCTATTTTTGACACCCCGCCGGTAATTTTGAAAGACAGATCCTGATAGAAAGGAGTTGCCGTCGTACCTATTGAAAGTCCAAGAGCCTGTGCGATACCGGTAAACGAATACCTATACGCCAGTAGATATGATGACCCTTTCTCCTTGTTTATAGGTCCTTCAGTCATCGCTTCTAAGCCTGTGAGCATACCGAATTGAATGGTGTGTTCGCGTTTGTCTGAATTTCCCTTCCTGAAGCCCAGATCAAAAACACCTGCATTGGCATTCCCATATTCTGCCGGGTAGGCGGAGGTGAAAAAATCAGAATTCTTGAGCATATTTGTATTCAGTGCACTGACTGGTCCACCGGTTGTGCCAATCGTTGAGAAATGATTAGGGTTAGGAATATTCATGCCCTCAATTCGCCACAGCACACCTGTCGGTGAATTACCTCTGATGACAATATCATTTCTTGAATCATCAGGCGAACTAACTCCTGCAAAATTAGCCGCTAATCTGGCAGGGTCAGAGCGACCACCCGCATAACGATTCACTTCTTCCATAGAAAATGTACGGGCACTGACCGACGTCATGTCATTGTTGGTTCTAGTTTTATTAGTCGCCTTAATAATAGTTGTTCTCAGACTTTTGACATTCTCCTCCATAAAAACATCAAGAATCACCTCCTTTCCTGAAGTAACCACAACACTTGGAATCACAATTTCCTTGTATCCTACATAGGTCACCTTGAGATCATATCGTCCGGGAGCTACATCCGTTATTGAAAACCTGCCTCCATCTTTGCTACCTGAGCCCTGAACAGGATTGGTATTCAGGAGAATGATACTTGCACCTATAACAGGCGATTGGGATTGCTTATCCAACACGGTACCTTTAATTGTTTGTGTATTGTTTTGCGACCAGGATGAGACACTGGTCAAAACTAAAAGCATCTGGAGGCAAACTGATAAAATGTTTTTCATACTATGTAAAATTAGAATGCAATAGTAGTTTGGGAATCATTTTTATTAAACTGAATTGACCTTGAATTGTAGAAAAAGAACGTTGAATTGTAAGATGAAGGCAAAATTATCAAACGAATTCAGTTTAGGATGTACATTAGCGGCAAAAATCTATTCATGCGAAGAATTATTGCCCCGCTTTTATTGGTCTTCATGACATTTCTATTCCCGGCTTGTAAAAAATCGACCTGCGATATGCATCAATCTGGCATCATAGCGAGTGCTTCCGAAATCGCTACCATACAGAATTATCTTTCTACGCATAGCCTAACAGCCACACAGCATAGTTGCGGATTATTCTATTCAATTACAGATCCGGGAACCGGTGACACCCCAGACTTGTGTTCAAGTGTGACTGTGCGTTATAAAGGAACATTAACCAATGGAAGTATCTTCGACCAAAGCACGAGCAATGTATCTTTTCCCTTAAGTAATCTGATCATTGGATGGCAGCAAGGAATCCCTTTGATTAAAAAAGGCGGGAAAATTACCTTGTATGTCCCACCTAGTCTTGGTTACGGAAGCATGTCCCAATCAGGAATACCGGGCAATAGCACCTTGATTTTTGATATTGAACTGATCGGTATTGTAAAATAAGAAAGAGGCTACTGTTTCCATTTGATACCACAACCGACTGCTTTGGTAAATGATGGCTTTACTTCTTCGCCTTTTAAAATAGAATTCAATGCGTTTTCGACATATTTTGTCTTCACAAGTTCCGGTTCATTGGAATTGTCGTCAATAGCACCAATATAAGCCACGACGAATTGGCCTCCTACTTTCTTAAGTACAAAGACATGAGGAGTCTTCACGGCTCCATAAAGTTTAGCATATTTCTGAGTCTCATCGTGCAAGTAAACATAAGGCAACTTCTTCTCTTTAGAACGCACGATCATTTCTTCATAAGAATCCGCAGGATAAGCGACCGCATCGTTTGAATTGACGGCCACAACCGGGAAACCTTTACCAGCAAAGGCTTTATGAAGAGCAATGATCCTGTCTTCATATGCAACTGAAAACGGACAATGGTTGCAGGTAAAAACCAACACAATCCCTTTTGCCTCTTTGTAATCGCTCATTGAGACAAACTTACCATCGACATTTTTAAGACTGAAATCTGAAGACATATCATTGACGTGATAACCAGTAGTTGAGGTTTGAGCATGAGACGATACAATCAGCGAGAGCAGAGCCATGACAGATAACAATAGTTTTTTCATAAGGAGTTTCATTTATAAGATCAGTTTAAGAATAGTATCAATTTCTGCAAATGTAATTTCATGTTCAAGGAAGTGATACACTTTTTTCTGGTTGTTGAAAATAACCGTGGCTGGTATTGAGCCGCTCCAACTCTTATCCACTTTATCAATCCAGGCATCATAATTCGGCTCATTCAATAGAATAACTTGGGATTGTATTTTTGTTTTCTCAAGGTATGGAATGACAGTTATATTCAGTTTCTTATAAAAGTCAAGATCAACTAAAATCACTCTGACCTTTTTGTCTTTATAGAACGCATTTACCTTTTCAAACTCTGGCAATTCAGCAACACATGGCATGCACCATGTTGCCCAAAAATTGACGACATACGTCGTATCATTATCTACTTTCCTGAGTTTCTTGTACCAGTCGAATTTCACAATATCAACTTTTTTCTGAGCAGGGCTTTGAATTGCAGACATTATCAGCAACATGAGCAACGGCAATACCTTGTAAATTTTCATATACCAAATTTAGTTCTTTATCGCTGGCGACAAAAAACTATTTCATCTACTTCAGACAGCCATCAAACTGCAACCGCGTATATCGGTATTATCCAATCTCCCGGTGACAGTAAACGAGCCATCTTCAAATACTTCACCTACATCATCAGTTGCAATGAAACAACACGAGTACATATTGGCTAGATCGATGATATTCAAAGCACCTTTTCCATTCGAGGATAACATGAAAGGATCATTCAAATCTCTGATAATGACTTTCATCCAGGGCGGTGTTCTAAACAGGCCGTCTTTCAATGAGTACGCCTGTGACAACAATTCTGTCATTCCATATTCTGAATAGATTTGCGGAAGCGAAAATTTATCTTTTAGAATCGCATGTACCTCATCCCTGAGTAATTCTTGTCGCCGGCCTTTCATGCCACCAGTTTCAATAATCTTGACATAGTGGAGACTAACCGGGTATTTCTCGGCAAAGTCAAGCAAGGCATACGTCACGCCAAACAAAATGGCAGGTTGCTTCGCCGCCTCCAAACGTTGAATCGCAGCATGGAGTGCTTCATCATTATTTAAATAAAAACCACTTGACGGATGATGGCTATCACGAATCAGCCTATTAACCATATAGACAAGTGACGATTGACCACGCTCAAGATATGAAGGCAATAAACCCAGAATACAATAGTCATCCACCGCTCCGAAAAACGTTGAGAAACAAGTAAGGAATGATGTTTCGTAGACTTCAATATCCTTTACATAATGCCTGCTGCTTACCTGTCCTGTAGTTCCGCTGCTCTCAAACAAGGTAAAATCAATCCCATCAGCTTCGACTCCCACCCGATGTGTCTTGAAAAATTGTATTGGCAAAAATGGAATTTCGAACATGGACTTCACCGATGCCGGATCTATACCCAACGTTCTTACATACTTTCCATAGATGGGAATTTCGCTAACCTGCTGTTTAAACATAGCCAATGCCAAGTCCACGACCTCTTCTTCCTTCATTCTAAACATTTGCTCTCCGATCTTCGTCATAGTCATTGTAAATACTGTAAATTTGTTTGTATGAAAAAGTTGCTCCTGCTATCGCTTATTCTGATATCGCTTTCTTGTAGTAAGAAGGCTAAATTTTCCATCGTGCCCAAAATTACATACAATTCCCTACAGCCACAAATTCTGAAGGCAGGCGCTTCAAACGGCGGTACAACAATTTCATTTTTTTTCGAAGACGGTGATGGTGATATCGGATTCGGAACAAATAACCTTTACTTGAAAGACAGCCGCGACAGTTCAATCATACAGATGAAAATTCCTGAAATACCTTCAGCTTATTCACCTAAGAACGGAATTAAAGGTATGATTACAGTCGATTATTTGTCTGCCTTGCTGACCTTACGACCTGATACAGCACATATCAATTCCGACACATTACGTTGGGAGATTTACATGAAGGACAAAGCCGGCCATCAAAGCAATACCATCGTTACCGACAGCCTGTACTTATTCAAATAGACTTTCGATAGCCATTTCATATCCTTTTAATCCGAAACCACTAATGATCGCCTTACAAACCGGAGACAAGAACGATTGCTTTCGAAAATCTTCTCTTGCGAAAATATTAGACAGATGAATTTCAATGACCGGTGTATCGACCGCTTTTACCGCATCGGCAATGGCGATAGATGTATGTGTATACGCACCTGCGTTCAGAAGAATGATATCGGCACTGAATCCGACTCGTTGAATTTCATTGATCATTTCACCTTCAACATTACTTTGAAAATAGCTGATTTCCTGATTCGCATATTTATTTTTCAAGGCCTCGATAAAATCATCCATCGAACGATGGCCGTAAATATCAGGTTCTCTTTTCCCGACCAGATTCAGATTGGGGCCGTTGATAATCGCTATCTTCATTCTACCATGTTGTTTTTAGCAAGATGTAAAACTACTTAAAATAAACAATTGGTATAATATTGCATCGTAAATCGACAGCACTGAACAGAGATTCATATATAAAAGGATTCAAGTCATTCCTTCAACTTGAAAAATCATTGAGCCCAAACTCTGTGGATGCCTATGTGCATGATGTCGAAAAACTTGTTCAATTTTTACAACTACATCACAAAGATGAGAAGCTCGATGAAATTGATTTGAATGTGCTGCAGGACTTCCTTTCATGGATTCACGAACTCGGCATGACAGCCACTTCGCAAGCCCGCATCCTTTCAGGACTGAAGGCTTTCTTTAAATTTCTTGTATTGGAAGATGTATTGACCATCAATCCGACGGATCTGCTGGAATCGCCTAAAACTAGCAGAAAACTTCCTGATACCTTATCTGTGGCTGAGATTGAACAATTATTCAGCGCCATCGATGTAAGCACCGCTGAAGGCACTCGAAACAAGGCCATTGTGGAAATCATGTACAGCTGCGGGTTGCGTGTGACTGAATTGACCGAACTTAAAATATCAAATATCTATACCGATGTTGAATTTATTCGTGTCATTGGGAAAGGGAATAAGGAGCGACTGGTGCCTATAGGATCATCTGCCCTGCGATATATTCAGATCTATCAGGAATCGATACGTTGTCATATCAGTCCGAAAAAAAACTGCGAAGATATCCTGTTCCTAAACAGACGAGGTGGTAACCTGTCAAGGGTGATGATCTTCTATATTATTAAAGCATTGGCTGACAAATCGGGATTCAATAAGAATATCCATCCGCACACGTTGCGACATTCATTCGCCACCCATTTGGTCGAAGGAGGTGCAGACTTGCGTGCCGTGCAGGAAATGCTGGGACATGAAAGCATCAGCACGACAGAGATATATACTCATTTAGACCGGGAATTTTTACGTGATACCTTGCATCGTTTTCATCCTCGATACAAATAAATATCAGTGGAGGCAGATCCAATCAACTAACTCAATATTACCAGACTCCTGTTCATTACGGATGATTCGAGAAGATGAAATTATTGATGTTCGCTTCCAGAACAGGCGTATCAAGTAAATCTACATTACCATCACCATTGATGTCGGTTGGCACGTGCCCGTAATTGAAGAGCGAAATATCTATTTCTAAGATATTCCCGTCCAGCAAATCTACATTCTCATCATAATTCAAATCTCCGGAATAAAAGGCCCAATGGTTGACATCTACCTGCTTCATATTATCTCCGTACGCCTTGTTCATGGCATCAGAAAAAGTGTAATTAACAGTTGCACCCGTCATAAGTACCGGATTCGCACTCCAGGTTTCAACACCATTACGATGTTTAATGACAATGTAATACGGGCCAGGTAAGACTGTAAAATTTGCGGAGGCCAAACCATTGACTTGCAAGACCGTATTCGAACTGCCTATCATAGCAAACGGACTGTTCGCATTATGAAGTTCAATTCGGATACTGTCACACAGCGTGGTATTAGTAGAAGCCCCTTCGTTATATAAGACCGGTTGCATCAATCCACCGCCTATATAATAACCTTCGATATACCCTGTGATATTCAATGTCACCGGGCAAGGCACCACATTAATAACAGGTGTGGTAAAGGGTGCTATACAAGCCGTACCATCTGTCACCTGAACCGTATAGGTGGCAGTCGCCAACGGGTTGACAGTTTGGGCTGGTCCATTCAAATTACCAGGCAGCCAAGTATAGCCATATGGGATATAGGGTGTAAACCGATAGGCATCATGTGACGCTGAAAAAACAGCACTATTGCGACCCGGCACTGGTACACCTATGGAACCGCTTGCGTTTTCTACACCTTGCGTAGTGGTCGCTGACGGATCAAACGAAGACGCATCGCTGATAGTTGTCGTCTGTATGTCAATCACATTCGTCCCCTCATACAAAATCGCTTGTACTATAAATGGTAACGTAACGCTTAAATAATGATAGGTTGAATATGTGATTACCAACTTACGGTTAGGAGCTGAACCGGTAGTAAAATAACTAATGGCAGAACCCGCAGTCTGTGGATTCAGATCATTCCATGCCAACGCAATCAGATTATTCGGCAACCCGTATCCGGGTAAGGGTTCACCATACACCACATTGGCAGGCATACCTGAACTGAAGGTGATGAATCCATTCGAACAGATATAAAAATTAGTATAATTCTGACCAAAGAAGTTGAATGTAAAACCTATTGGTTTGGCTGTGCTCATCTGATCATCAGTTAAGCTTACCGTTGTTGCACTTCCGGTTAAAGGTGCATATGGTATGGAAGAAACCAGATAAGAACGATTTGAACTTCCTGATGCGGTAGCCGACATACTCACAGGATTACCGCCACACACATTGGTCGGTGTCGCAGTCACGCTCACAGAAAAAGTCGGAGTGACTGTCACGATATGGGTGGCAGAATCTGCGCCTAATGGATTATTCACGACAAGCTTGACGACATACACCCCTGGTGCGGTAAATGTGTGGGTTGGATTTTGGAGTATTGAAACCGTTTGATCACCAAAGTTCCAATTCCAGTTGAAGGCCTGCACAGATTGATCTGTGAAATGTACGCTACCTCCGCAACCGATACTGATTGAATCAGATGTAAATGCTGCCACCGGAATCTGAGTAGGTGGCAAACAAAATGGAGGCATGTTGAATCCTGCCACTTCATCACCGACGACACTTGAACTACCCTGAATGGCATTGAACCCCATGCCTCGTCCGGCAAATGCCTGCCATAGGGCGCAACGGTGAGCATTATTATACAGCAAGGCATCAGCAGTCAATATCGCGTCTCTTGCATCTAAGAATCCGGGATTGCAGGGCTGCAGTTTCATGCCTTCAAGTACCAGTCGCATGGCAATGGTATTACCGGCTGTAGTATTCGTCGGATTACTGCTGAAACCAAGCAGATCAATCAGTTTCCAACTCATATCCCAGATGGCATCACACCAGATTTCTCCACGCTGATGTACGGTTGTACTGCTAGCCAAGTCGGCATAGGTCTGAGGATTAATACTCATATTCGTCGAATATGGATATCGTCTGATGCCTGCTCCATTGGTTGATTGTCCCAATGCAAACGTGCCGATTCCCCGTGCATCACTGCCCTGATCGCCAGCCTCAATGGTCATCATAAGACTTAACCAATCGCTCCAGCCTTCGCCTCCTTGTTCTGCGTTACTTAGACAACTGGTTTGAGAAGGACCACCTGTCAACCGATTCGATACACCATGCCCGTATTCATGCGCTACTACCCCATTGTCAAATGATCCATCTATCGGATTCGCAGTGCAGGTGCTGATGGTCGCATTGACCACACCACTGAGCAATGCAACTTTCAAGGCATTTCCATCGGCGAGTGAAATAGAAACACAGGGGATACTTAATACCGGAGTTCCAGTCATCACTGGTGTCACCCCGCTCACATTATTGGCAATGATGACGCCCACGGCACCGGCGCTCTGAGCGGCTTGAGCCTTATTAATATAATTACAGATGCCACGGTCTATCAGCGCGATTTTACCAGAGATATTATTTACGATAGGCGAACAAGCATCTGTCAAGGTACCTGATCCGTCATTGACTAGAATCACATTGGCTGTCACACTGCCAATCGAGCTGAAAGCCGCTGTGACTGCATTCATGGCACCGCTGAGTGTGTTGGATGATATAGTCAAATTAGTGCAGAAGGCAGGATTACCTGTCCACAGATACATCTGCATCCGACCCGAATAGCCATCAGGCGGCGTACTGAAATTGGCATTATTGGTACCGCCCCCGTCAAGACCTTCAGCCAGCACGAAATCATTGGCAGCACCGCCATGTCCATAATTGTTGGTTTGAAAATTACCGGCCGCTTCATTGAACCCTAAGGAATACAGATAGTCGTGCACTTTATTACATGTAAAAAACAGATTAGTGAGTGAGGCATCTTCATTCGCATATTGCGTTGCCGTCGATATATACGGAAAATCAAAGGTCATACTGCTGCCGCCATCAGGCGAGTACCCTGGTATATCATCACTATTCATGTCTTCATACGCATACACATTATTTCCTCTGGTGATGGAATATTCCTCACCAGGCAATCCATCGGTATCATGCCAGCCAAATGGAGAAGCGATGGCACTCGAAGGATTGGTCAATAAGGCGCGGCTGCCAAAGGATGGTGCTTCAACCGGCATGGCAAAGACCCGATAAGAAGGTGTGGCACCGGTGGGCGTGCTTGTATTCGGACTCATCATGTCACTGTATAAAGGTTCTTCCAGCGGATCCTGCATCTGACATTCCACGGTATAATCATTTTTATCGACATAAGAGCCCGTCATGGCGTCGATACGGATATTCCACCAATGAGGCTGATTTTTCATTTCCATACTCACATCCCAGCATAAACGAACATCCTGTCCTGTCTGCCGATACACCAACTGCACCTTCACAGGTCTTGGAGAAATCGCTGATACCTCAAACATATATGTATTGGTATTGAGATGGCTGCTCAAGAAACGGACCGGCTCCGTCATTGTCAGACCAAGATACGAAATGGCATTCTCCAACGCTGTCTGCGCATTCAATGTGGGTGTTGCGCTATTCACTTTACTTTGTAACTGAGCAATCAAACCAGGCTTAAAATACAAGACATCATTTCCTTTCATGGCAAAGACACTGATGGCATTGTAGACGATGATGTTATTGAGTTTCTGTTGCACATAGACATGCGTCAATCCGGTTTCTGCATCCGTGTATTGGTCTGTCTGCGCCCATTCCTGAAGATCGCTTTCAGCCCATTTATTCTTTTCTTTCTCACGAATGAGTTGTGCTTCTATTAAATTCCGATAGGATTGCGCCTGCACAAGCGAGCTTAAAAAAAGTAAGCCCAAAACAAAAAGCAATCGATAGCCTGAGAAAAAATGAGATTTCATGTGAGTGTTTTTAGAATCAATCTGTTGCTAATATACTGAGGTTTACGATGAATCCAACCAACATTAACATTGACCCGATTGTATTTATGATCACTACCTATTCTCCAATCATACTGACGATTTCATTTCAAGTTCTATCTCTTATCTTTGCCTCATGCCCTACTCTTCACTCGAACAATGTCTGCTTGATCTCGAAAAAAACGGATTGCTGGTGCGGATCAAACAGGAAACCGATCCATATCTCGAGATGGCCTCCATCCAATTGCGTATGTATGAAGCGAAAGGGCCAGCCATCTTGTTTGAACAGGTCAAGGGCAGTAAATTCAGAGCTGCCAGCAATATCTTCGGCACCATAGAACGAAGCAAATTCATCTTCCGTGACAGTATCAAAACCGTTCAGAAGTTGATCGAGTTGAAAGAGAATCCGATGAACGCCCTGAAGCATCCATTTCAAAACATGCAAACAGGATTGGCCGCCTTGAATGCGGTGCCTTTGAAGAATCCGACACAGAAACCCGTCATGTATGAAGAGATTAAAATCTCGGACCTGCCTTTGATCACACATTGGAAAAATGATGGCGGTGCTTTCGTTACTCTCCCTCAGGTCTATACCGAGGATATCGATCAACCCGGTATCATGAAATCAAATCTGGGGATGTATCGCATTCAACTGAATGGGAATGATTATATTCAAGACAAGGAAATCGGGTTGCATTATCAGTTGCACCGCGGCATAGGTGTACATCAGACAAAAGCGAATAAGGCAGGGCAACCACTCAACGTCAGCTGCTTTACAGGCGGACCGCCCGCCCACTCCGTCGCAGCCGTAATGCCCTTACCTGAAGGCATGAGCGAAATGACCTTTGCCGGCATACTTGGTGGACGACGATTCAGATATTGCTACGACGATGGTTTTTGTATCAGCACCGATGCCGACTTCGTGATCACCGGTACTGTCGAAAACAATCAGACAAAACCTGAAGGGCCTTTCGGTGATCATCTTGGTTACTATAGCCTGCAACATCCTTTTCCATTACTGAAAGTGCATAAAGTCTATGCCCGCAAAAATGCCATCTGGCCCTTTACGGTCGTTGGTAGGCCACCACAGGAAGATACAAGTTTCGGACAATTGATCCACGAG
>CAIQUX010000265.1 GCA_903875055.1 uncultured Bacteroidota bacterium | reverse complement strand
TTAATACCGAAGTTCACATTGGTTTCGCTGTTACCGCTAAATCCGGCTACAGCCACTTTACCGTTATTAAGCCCGTCATTACCTGTTGTGGTATTGGTAAGATTATTATTGATTTCTCCATTATATGAATTACCGTTCGGTAAGGTCATGCTTGTTGGTACGGCCGCTGCGGCTGCACGATTCACCGTGTCTAAGACGACGATATAATTGGTGCTAGCAGTTACACCTGCAATTTTATATGTACCATCCGAATTAACAGCCACAGAAGCAAAAGCGGCATGCACTGTATCGGCAGCTGTCACAGCGGTTACATATAATTGTCGGCCACCCACTGTGCTGAGTGCTGTTCCATCTACTTTATTAGAACCGGCACTTCCGTTGATATCCCAGTATACATTACCATTGATATCGATTGCACCACCTGTGCAATCACTGACTGAAATCGACAGATTGGATGTGGCACCTGTGGTACATGCGGCCGATGGAACCACACTCACTGTATAGGTTCCACTTTGTCCTGCATTCTGGAAATTAATTCTGGCCTTGGATGTTCCCTGGCCTGAATCGACTACAGCACCTGTTGGGGCTGTCCATGCATACGAAGTGGCATTGGTAAACCCAGTTGCCTGAAAGCGAACTTTAGAAGAAGAATCGCAATAGGAGCCGGAGCCATTGGAATACCAAACTTTTATAGTCGCATAATCGACCCAAATCCGACGGGCAGTTGTTGTGGTATTTGTATACATCAATCGAATACCAAAGGAGGTATCATTTACTTCTGCAGCAGTCCATGTTCGTCCCCAGGTATCTGTTGATGCTCCAGATGCTGGATAAGTTATTATAGCTAAAGTATTTGCTGTTCCGGAAAAAGCTGATGTGGTCTTCAAAGCTTTATTGCTAGATAATGTTGGTGTTGTTCCGGTCATCAATACTATAGCAGAATCTCTAATTGCAGCGGCTGTTTCAACTGCATCACGCACTTTTACTTCAAATCCATTTATGGTAGACCCTACTGGTATACTAAATCCGAATTTACTCAACTCCAAAGCGGTTGTTGTTTTAGTAGTAGCAACATTTACATCAACATAGGCTCCACAGGCAGCAGAAGTGGAGGCTAAACTCGAATTTGAATTAGTTGCAAACACAGAATCTTTATTAGACCAAGCTACTGCATTACTACCAAAGGCAGTATTCACAAACGATTTAGTAGCGAACTTAGCGCCAGCAGAATCGGCTCCTCCACCCGGTGAATTCAACTCAGTAATACTACCCGCGGCTATCACCGGAATCGGATTCACAGTAGGTGTGCCGCTTATCGAAGAGGCTGTACAACCATTGGCAGCTGTGACTGCTGTAAGTGTATAAGTAGTTGCACTGACCGGGCTGACAGTAATATTTGTACCTGATACATAACTATTTATGGTACCTACTCCACCGGTAATAACAAGCGTATATGGAGATGTACCTCCTGTGATAGCCACACTTAAGTAATCAGGACAATTGTTACCTGTCAAGACTGCCGCTGAAGGTCTTGTGTTGAACTTAATAGTCACACTATCCGTACTGGTTCCACCGCAACCGCTTGTGGTTAGAGACCATACTAATACATAGGTACTGCCGGCCACACCATGAAAAGTTTCATTATAGACAGTAGAAGTTGTTGCACTTCCCGAACCGAAAGTACCACCGGTTCCTGAGAAGATAGACCAAACGCCGTTAGAACCACTAGGATTATTACCCGCTAAGGTGACAGCAGTCAAACCACATGTGGCGGCTCCTGTCTGATCAGGTCCTGCATTCGCAGAATTGATCACTACCGTTACAGGCAGAGTATAGTGGCAATTCGTAGCGGCTACATAAATGGTACATATATACGTACCTGCATTGGCAGAAGTTGCGTTGCTGATCGAAGGCGTACTTGAGGTGGATGTAAATCCATTAGGTCCTGTCCATGAATAGGTCGCATTCGATGAATAGGTGGCGCTTAAGTTGATGGTTCCACCAGGACATAACGGCGAATTGGATGTAACGGCTGTAGTACCGCACCCAGCCACATTGATAGGCGAATTGGTGGTCCCTGTGATCAGACAACCATTGCCATCGAATACACCCGGTGTACTTTCATTGGAATAGTTGTTTCCTGATACATTACCTGTACCATAGATATAGGCTGCATTGTTGACCGTATTATCACAAGTCAGCAATACACAATCATTACTCACGGTAGCCCTATATCTGAATACGGTACTGTCTGTGCCTAAAGGTGAATTATTGACCGTTCCGCCTAAGAAACTGTTGGCACCTGTTCCGATTCTCACTTTGAGTGTATGAGATGACGCAATATAATCGATCTGATCATCACCGGCTGCATCTGTCATGGGGCCCGCATTGGGTCCTGAAACGATTGAAGCCGTACCAGGTATATAGGTCATGGTACCTTCTAATGTATCAAGGATATAGGTTTTGATTGAAGGATCTGAACCGACATTCAAACCGGTCACCGTATACTCAAGAACGTCACCCGGTTGGGCTGTGGAGGCTCCGGGATTGGTAATATTCGTTACGCGAACACCTGCCCGTAAATCCGGTTCGTATACATCAATGGCAGAGGTCACTACTTGGGTCAGATAGGTTTCTCCACCGGTCTTTTGACGGATGATGGCTGATACTGCATTATTACCGATAAACGCTTTAGCAGAGTTATCGGGTGAGAAAATATTCGCATCATAACCGAGCGTATTATTATACGATGGATTACGATAGGGTGTCAATACACCACTTCGTGCAATAGTACTGTTGAATACGTCATTGGCGTTATGAAGGGCATCTGATACAGGCTTGAAAGTAGTAGCCCCTTTAAACAATAATGAATCACCGATCAGAGAACGGTCACCATCATACACCACCAATCCTAAATCAAATGTAACCGGGCCTGAAAGCGGTGTCTGAAATCCGGAAATCGGAATATCTACCGTAGTGGCACCTGAGCTTACATTGGCCAAACCATCAAACACCGTCAGATTACGCATGGTTTGTGTATTGTTTTTATACATCACCACGATGGTCCAACCACCAAATAAATTTTTACCTCCGATATCATTCACCATATTCGCTACGGTGTAACGACCGTTCAATCCGTTGGCTGCAACAATCGATGTGATATCCTTAAAGCAGTGATAAGTCTTATAACCTACCGTATTGTCCTTCAGGTAATCTGCGGTCAACAATGCATAGCTTCCGTTATTGCACTTAAGCTTCACCTGATTGCGGGTTGCAAAATTCGTATTGGTCGAAACCACAGGACCTCCCCAATACAAGCCCACCCAGGAGATTTCACTACAAGTTGGCAAAGTGAGTGAGTCACTGCTCGACATCCAGGTCGTGGCATCAGCATCCACGTCCACATAGGCATTGGTAAAATTGTTATCATAGCCGGTCCCGGAAGGTGGCATCTCATTCTGAACTACATTGGCCGGTGTCGCCTTCGAAGAGGTATTGGCCAGATAGAGAATCCCCCCTTTCTGGGTTAAGGTCTTACGAACCGCAAAAGGTGTAATGACTTGAGCTGTGACCGTCAAGCCAAAGGCAAGAAAAATAAGGATAGAAAAGAATTTTTTCATGATGAATGAGTTGAATGTGCGTATTAAAGAGTATTTAATTTCTACTAACGGCCGCAAATTTAATGTCTGGAATCAAATTTATCTAACATTACATGTTGCATTAAATACGCATACGTCCAATCAATATTGGGCCGAAGAGCATTAAAGTCCCTGATAATGCGAGTTTTAATGAAATCGCAATTGGTAAGAAAGTCTTTCTGCTACTGGTTAATCAATCCCTTTAACTACTTGCTAACAATTTAAAATTTCGGCAGCGTCGATTTTATCACGAAAACAGCCAATACAACCCTTTTTCTTTCACTCTATAGGAGGTTGCATCTATACAACCATCAATCGTACATTTCCTAAACGACATGACACCTCATCATACTGACCTGTGTCCGGTTTCATCTTTTAGAACAGCCATTTTTAATCGATTTGCGAGATGAACAGACAACTAAAATTTCAATCAATCTGAGAGATTCCTGCTGCTGTCAGTGAGAGATATTGATAAGAATTGTAGAAAAATTAAACAAGTAGCGTGATGATTCCTTCAGTCGCAACAATAAAAAAAAGTTGATTTCTGTTGCAAGAATAGTGCCAAAAATGAAACACCTCCCCCATCATCGAAGAAAAAAAATTCGAGGGCCATTGAAACAATCACTGGCAGGCTCCTCTAAGCATCCCGTTGGGAACCCTGCATGAAATCGCAGCTGCGTTACGAAGTATTGTACCCATGGGATATTCAAGGCAGACCAAGCTCTTTTGGATACATACAGTGGTAAATGCTGATGGTCATGCTGTGTAGAACAAATGAAGCAGAGCGAAATTGGATCTGTTACAAAATCCCAATCGGTATTCATCCCTCTGCTTGTTTCACGATGTGATTGATTCTGATAGAATCATCGGAAATAAGACTCCTTCGTCATGTTGATTTTTCAAATACGTAGGACCTGCTGAAAAACACTCAAGCAAAGTTTTATCAATATGCTCAGCTCAATAGTTACATACTGAGGTGCAAGGCAAAATGAAGAATAGCCCCAAACCCTATGGACATCAGCTAGCCACAATCAACAATCATTTTGTTGGCCGGAAGCACACCATCTACTTCACCGGCTGCAACTCGTAGTATATGAATACAGCTTCGTTTTGCCGGTTCGTACCTGATGCACTGCTGACTTTTTCAGCAAGCCCTGCGTAGTGAACCATGATCAACATGAGATGACCATCATTATATTTTTGCAAAGCGAAGGAATTTATTTCTAATTTTACCGCTGCAAAAATCTTTTTCTTTTCGTCAGCATAGCTAATGATCAGACTGATTAAACATCATACATCATGAACAAAAAAATAATCACGCTAACCTTCGCCTTGTTGTTTTCAGGCTTTTTTACAAGCTCCTTCGCGCAAACGCAGAAAAACAAATTTGTATTGATTGAAACCACACAAGGAAATATCAAAGTCGAGATATTTGCCGATGTGAGACTGCATGCAGAAAATTTCTTAAAACTGGTCAGCGATAAATTTTACGATAGCCTGCTTTTTCACAGAGTGATGCCTGACCTGATGATTCAGGGTGGTGACCCGAACAGTAAACGAGCTGACAAGACCACCGTATTAGGTAATGGCGAAATCGGGAAATCGATTCCGGCTGAAATCAACGAAAAATATTATCACAGAAAAGGCGCTCTGGTAGCGGCCGGCGACAATAGCCCGGAAAAATCCAGCAGTGCCTGCCGTTTCTATATCGTGCAGGGAAAAACATTGATGGATGCCCAATTAGATGCTATGGAAAACAACAGGAAAATCAAATTCTCAGACAATGCCCGTGCCGACTACAAAGACATCGGAGGCACACCACAATTTGATGGCAGCTACACAGTGTTCGGGCAGGTGGTGGAAGGACTTGACATCGTTGAGAAGATATCCTTAGTTCCACGAACATCAAGTTTCAGACCTAAGGAGGATGTGCGTATTCTCCATATGAAAATCGTAAAAAACTAGGGGTCATAATCTCAGCCGTTGGAACATCTGAAGCATAGTGAAATTTGTTCTGTTACAAAATCCCAATCGGTATAATTTCTTAAAAAAGATTATATTCGAACCGTATCAACAAACCACTTATCTTTTTTCTATAAGCGCTATCCAAATCCAAACGCCTGATGAAATGCTCCAATCTTTTCAAACTAATCCTGACAAGCATACTGATCACTGTTCAGAGCATCGTGCATTCGCAAACTCCGCGAACCCTTCCTTACAATTATAGTTTCGATAGTCTGGTCAACGTAAACGAACATTACACGAAACAGGATATACTCAAATTAAGAATGCTGAATGCCATTGCATTCGATTATCCAAATGCAAACCCTGCCAAAGGGATTGAAACTGCGGAACAGGCTATTAACCTTGCGCAAAAGTTGAATAACCAATTACTTCTCGCTGAAGCCTTTAATGACGAAGGATTAAATTACTTCCAAAAAGGTGATTATACTGCTGCCATGGAGTTTTATGAAAAGGCGCTGATCATTAACCAGAGTCTGATAAACACCTTCGGTGTTGCACATAATATCTACAATATCGGTTACATATACCGGGTTAAAGGCGACAACCAAAAAGCACAAGAAAACTATGAACAAGCGTTGAAGCTCTTCGAAAGCATATCCGACAAAGCGGGAATCGCTAAAAGCCAGAATGGTCTCGGGCGTATCTATTACAATCAATCAGATTATACCAAAGCGCTGGAATATTATCAAAAGGCGCTTGCCATCAATCAGCCACTGGGAAATAAGGTGGCCTGGGCTTTTAACCTGAACAATATCGGTCTGGTGTACTACACCCTTTCTGATTATCCAAAAGCGTTGGAATATTATCAAAAGGCATTGACCATCAATCAGCAAATAGGAAACAAAACCGAATTGGCCAATAATTACAACAACATCGGTCGTGTGTGCGAAAATCTTTCCGATTATCCAAAAGCTCTCGAATATTATCAAAAAGCACTGGCCATTAACGAGCAATCCGGGAACCAAGGCGGTATTGCTTTAAACTACAATAATATCGGCATCATATACCGCAATCTTGATAATCATCCTAAGGCCTTGGAATATTATCAGAAAGCACTAACCATCAATGAACAAACCGATAACAAGAGTGGTCTGGCCATGAATTTCAATAATATCGGCACCGAATATCATACAAATTTTGATTACCCGAACGCATTGGAATTTTATAAGAAAGCATTAGCCATCAATGAACAATCGGGCAATAAGGCGGAAATAGCCAGCAACCTGAACAATATCGGACTTGTATACACTAACCTCTCAAATTATCCGAAGGTGTTGGAATATTATCAGAAAGCACTGGCCATCAATGAGCAATCGGACGATAAGGAAGGCATGGCTTTAAACTTATGTAATATAGGGGTTCTTTACCTGACGGCACCTGATTCGTTTATGACAAAAATAGGCGTTTCAACTGTACAGCGTTATGAAAAAGCACTGCAATACCAGAATAAAAGCCTTGCATTAGCTCAGGAAACAGGCGCCTTGTTGAAACAGGCGCAAGCATGGTCAGGCATTAGTATGACGTATGAAAAGCAGGGCTCTTATGACAAAGCCTTTGCTGCCTATAAACAATATATCATTTTTCGGGATAGCGTGGAAAGCGGGGAAGTCAAACGAAAGATCGAACGTAAAGCCATGCAGTATGAATTTGACAAGAAGGAAACTGTGCTCATTTTTGAACGTCAGCTTACCCAGGAAAAATTAATACAAAGTCAACAGGAAACCGCTTTAGAAAAACAACGATTGCTGCTGACTAACAAAGAAAAGGATTTGCAGCACCTTGCTTTTTTGAAAGAGAAGGCCGAAAAGCAGGAAAAGGAAAAACAACTGACCCTTTCAGAAAAAGACAAGCAGTTGCAAGCGACACAATTGACCGTTTTGGGTCAGGAAAAGAAAATACAAAAAGCTCAATTGGTCACCCAGCAAAAAGAGATCGAAACGAAGAATGCACAACGCAATTTATTTATTGGCGGTACGATATTGATGTTGCTGTTGGCCGGTTCAATTTTTGTTGGATTACGAAGAACAGCCAAAGAGAAAAAACGCAGTGATACCTTACTCCTAAACATATTGCCTTCAGAAATAGCCGAAGAATTAAAAGCCAAAGGAAGTGCGGAGGCTCAGATGCTGGACGAGGTTACAGTCTTGTTTACCGACTTCAAGGGCTTCACTCAACTGTCGGAGAAACTGACGCCTAAGGAATTGGTTGCAGAAATCAATGAGTGCTTTTCTGCATTCGACCATATCATGGAAAAATTCGGGATTGAGAAAATTAAAACCATCGGGGATGCCTATATGGCTGCAGGCGGTTTGCCGGTTCCAAATTCAACACATGCCTTCGATGTAGTGAATGCGGCATTAGCCATTCAGAAATTCATGAATGATCATAAAGCGAAAAAAGAGGCAGAAGGAAAACTGTTCTTCGAAATCAGAATCGGAATTCATAGCGGTCCGGTGGTGGCAGGCATTGTAGGGGTTAAAAAATTTGCATACGATATCTGGGGTGATACCGTCAATACGGCTAGTCGGATGGAAAGCAGCGGCGAGGCAGGCAGCGTAAACATCAGCGGAACTACCTACGAATTGGTAAAAGGTTCATTCAATTGTCTTCACCGGGGGAAAATACAGGCTAAAGGCAAAGGTGAAATTGATATGTATTTTGTGGAAAGCCCGATTTAAATGAAACATATCCGGCCACTTCAGTCTTATACCATGCATGCGTTGTGTTGTATACGGAATAGCTCCCGCTGCTATTTCTGCATGAGTCCTTTTTGTGACTACCCTACCGAATTATACCAATGTCTGAACGTGCTGACAAATAACAACGTCCCTTATACAAATGTAAGTCCAGGAATTATAAATTGACATTGACCGGTTCTGATGAACAGCCTCATTCAAAATAACCAAATAGTTATCTTTTCATGTTCTGCGAATTTCAATTATGCTGATTACCGGTTCGGTGCTACATTCACTCAATGAAACCTAAAACCATTTATTGGACCGCATTGTTCATTTTATTTTACAGTTGCACGTATCACAAACTTAATCCCAATGCAGTAACGCACTCACCCTCCTATTGCGATACGATCAACACATCGTACGCTAAAATCATTCAACCCATACTACTTACTAATTGTTACCCCTGTCATGGCAGTCACAGCGAACTGGTCATTCAACAAAATGGATTGAATCTTGAGGATACAGCCATACTCAGAGCCTATTTAAAAATTGATTTCAGAGGTGATCAGCTATATGGATCAAAATTTTATCACTGCATTTTACATTCACAACTTACACTACCTATGCCACCCAATTCTATGATGGACAGCTGCGATATAAAGAAAATTAAAAAGTGGATTGATGTGGGTGCTCCTTTTCTATAGCATTCAATTGAATCAGGCAGGGTATGTGGCACTTCAAAACGTTTCATATCAGATCGGTCATTTCTTATATCAATGTGTTATTCTGGGCAAACCAACCTCTTTTGGTTACTTACAGGGGTAAATGCCGATGGTTAGTTTGTTAAGGACAAATGAAGCAGAGCGAAACTTATTCTAGTACACAATTCCAATCGATATCACAAGTCTGTGGCAGGTTGAATTCGCAAAATTCATATCCATCAGATAAACCAATGGCGAATTGACACGAATCAAAATCAACTAAATCATTTTTCACATCAGCCCCATCATTAAACATTGGGCCATAGTGTCATCGTGGCAGACCGTAACAACTTGGGGATATCATTATCCTTATTTGTCATGATATATTTTTTACTATTTTCTACTTAGTTATCTTTATCGCCGTTCAGCAAAGGCGATTAAACTTTTGTAAAAATAAATGCGAAAATAATGGATAATATATTGATCATAAAAGGTGATAAAGGAGCAGAAGAATCTGCAGCAGAGGCACTCAGTCATGAACATTATCATGTAGAAATTGTACACTCCGGGGAAGATGTTTTTCAAACTATTTCGAATCATCCATACGATCTTGTTCTATTTGATTTACAACTTCATGATGGACATACAACTGAACTTTTAGAAAAAATCAGGCAACATTATTCCGCCTCCTATCTGCCCATTATCATTCTTAGCGAAGAAAAGCACGAAAGCACCATAGCGGAGTTACTTGAAAAAGGTGCCAACGATTTTATTTTAAAACCTTATTCGGACTTGATTTTAAAAGTTAAAATAAAAAATCTTTTACAATTACGACAAAATAAAAAATTACTTAAAGAAGAGATTGACTACCATTCGGGGCTGGCCGAGCAATTTAAGCAACTGAACAATATCCAATTTCATACCCATCAAAAACTCATTGAAAGTGAAAAGAAATATCGTTTACTGTTCGAAAATATCATTACAGGTTTTGGGTTGTTTGAAGTTGTTTTTAACGAGGCCGGCGAACCCTGCGATTATCGATTTTTAGAAACAAACAAATATTACAAAGATTTTGGCGGATATGGCCCAGAAGAAGTGTTCGGAAAAACCTTGAAAGAATTAACGCCCAGTGCAGATGACAATATGATCCGCACCTATTGTCAGGTTGCATTAACAGGCATTCCATTTACGATGGAATATTTTTCAAATACATTTCATAAACATATTAAAGTCAGCGTGTACTGTCCTCAAAAAGGTCAATTTGCCGCCATTTTTGAAGATATAACAGAACGTAAAAATGCCGAATTAGCCTTAAAAGAAAGTGAAGAAAAATTTCGTCTGATTTTTGAAAATTCAGGTCAGGCCATACTCTTCACCGAACCCAACGGGAATATAGAATTTGCCAATCATGCCGCCAGTAAGATCTTTGGCTATACGAACGATGAACTGAAAAAAATCGGCAGAAATGGCATCATTGATTTGAATGACCCAAGACTTCCTGCTCTCATGGAAGAACGAAAAAAAACAAAAAAATATAAAGGCGAATTTAATTGTGTCAGAAAACACGGACAGGTTTTTCCAACTGAAGTCACTGTCAATGATTTTTTTGATTCAAAAGGAGAGGAGAAGGCGAGCATCATCCTCTCAGATATAACAGAGCGCAAGCAACTGGAAAACAAACTAAGAGTCAACGAAGAAAAATTCAGAACCTTATTTGAAAAAGCCAGTGGTGGTATTCTCCTCATGAACATCGATAAAAAGATCAATTCGGTCAATGAGGCGTTCGCCAGAATGCACGGATATACTGTCGAGGAAATGAAGAATATTAGCCTCAAAGACTTGGATACACCTGAAACATTCAAACTGTCGCATGAAAGAGTGGACCAGCTTAAAAACGGTAAAAATTTAAAATTTGAAGTGGATCATTTTCACAAAATCGGGCATATCGTAACGCATGAGGTATATGCCAGTCAGGTGATGTTTGGTGGCGAAAATTATATTCTTGCCTTTCATAACGATATAACAGAACGAAAACAGGCAGAAAAAAAAATAAATCAGCAAAACGAAGAATTAAAAAAACTCAATTCAGATAAAGACCGCTTCATTTCCATTCTGGCTCATGATTTAAAAGATCCATTCACCTCTATCCTTCTTTTTTTGGAATTACTCATCAGAAATATCAGAACCTACCATATTGACAAGATTGAAAGTCGCTTACACATTGTTCAGGATTCTACTAAATCCACATTGAAATTATTGGATGATATCTTAATTTGGATGAAGGCACAAGCAGGTAAATTGCCATTTGAACCACAAAAACTGGCATTTACTGAAAGCTGCAAAGATGTAGTTGATAATTTGAAATTAACAGCGAGTAAAAAAAACATCACTATACATCATTTGGCAGCAGATAATCTGACAATACTTGCTGACAAAAAAATGTTGGATGCCATTTTAAGAAACCTGATTTCCAATGCCATTAAATTTACCGAACAAAATGGACAGATCGATCTTTATGCAGAACAACATAATTCGTTTGTAAAAATCACCGTTTCAGATAATGGAATAGGGATTGAGTCTGAAGCTTTATTAAAACTTTTTGATATCACACAGATCAATTCGACAGAAGGCACTGAAAATGAAAAGGGAACGGGTTTCGGCTTGTTGCTTTGCAAGGAGTTTGTAGAAATACACGGTGGAAAAATTTGGGCAGAAAGTGACGCAGGGGAAGGAAGTAATTTTATATTTACCTTGCCTTTGCGTTAAATTCAGGCCTTATGATTCCTCTTCCTCAATTTCTCCCTCTGCATGGCCCAATGAGACATCGCCCTAAGGATTCGTTCCTGAACAATCGACATCAATCAGACAGTTAAAATCGAACGATCGACAACTTGTTTCTCACCTAGTTGATGCAGGACCTGCTGAAAAAGGCAGAAATACATCAGGTACGAACCGGCAAAACGAAGCTGTATTGTAGTACTGCAAGTTGCAGACGGCGAAGTTGATGGCATGCTTCCAAATTCGTGTACAAAG
>CAIQUX010000264.1 GCA_903875055.1 uncultured Bacteroidota bacterium | reverse complement strand
AGTGTGTCGACATTGACCTATGAATATTTAGGAGATGTTACTGGTGATTCAATATGTTTCCCTGCTGTAAATGGTCCTGTGAATCTCAAGAACAATCTAACATCGGGTCATTCCCTATTGCTTCCTTTCGACCGCACCATCCTTAAAACACTGACCATGACTAATGGGAATATCGATGTACAGAATCACACATTGACATTAGGGTCAGCCACTGATCCGGGCACATTATCCTATACTGCAGGTTATATTCTTTCAACAACCGGATACTTCCGACGATGGTATTCAACCTATTCCTTATCGACTTCTTCGCAACTGGCGTTTCCTCTTTCAGACGGACAATATGATCGCAAGGTCTATATGTATGGCAGTGCCTCAAATGCCATTAGCGCTGCCGGTACCATCAGTGCACGTCATCAGCAGATAGCGGGCAGTCTGAATGGTTTAAGTATTGTGGATGGAGCCACCACGATAACCGATCAGACCAATTCGTTTTGGGAATTTGTACCGGGTAATGGTTTGACGATGACAGGTACTTTGGATATAGCTGTGGAAGCCGATGGAATGAATCTCTACAATGCCATCGGTTCATTGCGATTGATGAATGCGAATCCGGTTACAGGAATTCATGTGAATGGTTCAGGCACAGCGCCATTGATTAAGGTTGAACGCAAGGGACTCACATTGACAAATCTGAATGCCGGTGCATTTCACATCGGATATACTTCATCCAATAATTCCAATTTTGTGTATTCAGTCAACAATGGCACTTGGAATAATCCTGCCACCTGGAATATCAATGCAGTACCAAACAGTCTGCAAGATGTAGTGATCTCATCAGGCGATACTGTGATCATGAATTCAAGTGCACAGGCACATTCGCTATATGTCTATCCGCAAGCTGTGTTCAAGGTGCTTAGTGATTCGATGCATGTCGATTCAATGGTTGCCAATAATGGTTCCTTCATCATGAATGGCGGTAAGTTTGTTTTGGGACCTACAGGTGGTGGTAAACGTGAATGGACGAACAGCGATTCATTGTTTGTATATGGCGGTACTATGGAAGTGAATGGAGCTTTGATAGTAAGTGGTGATGCGTTTATTCAGACGGGAGGTGCCATCATTGAAGATGGTAACTCACCTACTGAAAGTTATCCATATAATTATGTATATATGAATCCTGCTTATGTGTCGGCAACTGGCGGTTCTATACAGATGGTCGATCCTCATTCGGCTAATGTGCAGGCATTTTATGGTGGTGGTTTTGGCCCCGGGCATACTCTGATATTAGGTGATGGTGTATCTACGACCTGGGGTGGCAGTTATGGTTTTGCGTTATATACGACCGGTACCTTAGGTAATGTTATTGTCAAAGGCTCCCCTTCAGGATTATTTCGAAATGTAAATTTACAACAGGATGCCACGCTCTATGGAAGTTTGAGTTTGCTTGACTCCAATGCCTATTTCAATATGGGAAGTCATATCCTTTCACTGGCAGGTGATTTGATAATGGATACGGCAACGACCTTGATCACGAGCGGTACATTATCGTTCGCGAATTATAACCTGATGTATCAACAATATACGCCGTCAACAATTCCGCAACATCTAATCAGCAATGGTATTATACAAAATCTGAGTGCCAACCCGACCGCCAATTTTGCTTCATTGAATATTAATAATGGCTCTGCAGAAGGGGTCAGGTTTTCAATGGGTGATTTCAGTTATTCCGGTACTATGAATCTGGTGAATGGAAAATTAACCGTCGGAGCAAATTCCACAGTAACAGGTCCTGCCAATTCAGCTTCGTCAACAAACGGTTGGTTGCATGGACGGTTAAAATTAGTTGTCAATGCAGCTACAAGCGGTAGCGCAACGTTTCCAATCGGTGATTCATTACGTGCATCTAAAGTGAGTTTTTCCGTAGGCGGACAAACCACTCAATCCATCACATCATCAGGATATGTTAGTGCGCAAGCCTTAACGCCCGATCATCCTTTCATAGCAAGCAGTTCGATTGATGCGGCTCATTCAGTGAACCGATATTATAGAATAGATACTTTCGGTGGCATTCAATTCTCAAACGGCTTTGCTACGTTGTCATTGAGTTATTCAGCACAGGATATTGATCCGTTGGCGAATGCCGCCAATTTTATGTATGCACATTATGCAGGCGGAAACTGGACAGACGAAATACCATACACAGTTTCAAATCTTAGTCTCACTTCATTCAAGGACCTGAATACACTGGCTGGTGATTATATTGTAGGTGAAAATCATCTGGCACCGCTTATCAATTTGCAACCTGTGAATCAATTTGTTTGCCCGGGTAATCAGTCTGGTTTTACTGTCGCCTCATCAGCAGGTAATCAATTTCAATGGGAAGTCAATAGCGGAAGCGGATGGATCAGTCTGATGAATACTACTTTTTATTCCGGGGTCAATTCAGGCACATTGATCATTTCCAATACACCATTCACATACAACGGTTATCAATATCGTTGTAAGCTGAGTAATGCCTTCGGTAATGTCTTTTCATCTGTTGCAATGCTCACAGTAGGTTCGGGTGTCACACCTGCCATTCAGATCAGCACGCTTACAGGAACTTCTCATTGCGCCAATGATACTGTCGTCTTCAATACCCTTATCACCGACGGTGGAAGTACACCTGTCTATGATTGGTTTGTCAACGGAGTTTCGCAAAGTATCAACAGTCCTTCTATTTCCATATCTGGATTTAGTAATAATGATCTGGTGACTTGTGTATTACACAGCAATTCAAATTGCGCCTTGCCATTATCAGTCACGAGTAATACACTCACTATGTCCATTTCTCCTATGCTCACTCCGGCCGTTTCCATATCAGCCAATCCGGGGCCAGGTATCTGCACAGGAACTTCTGTGACCTTCACGGCAACACCTGTCAACGGAGGCACTAATCCTTCGTATCAATGGATAAAAAATGGCAGCAATGTAGGAACCAATAGTCCGACCTATACTGTAGGTTCACTCGCCACCGGTAATACGATTTCCTGTGTCATGAACAGTAATGAAAATTGTATCACCACATCTGCAGCCACAAGTAATACCATCACGATGACGGTCACATCACCTGTTACACCAGTCGTGACCATAGCCGCCAATCCGGGTGTCAATTTCTGCGCAGGTGTGAATGTAACCTTTACCGCCACACCTGTGAATGGTGGTACAAGTCCTCAATATCAATGGTTGAAAAACGGTCTGCCTGTAGGAACAAATAGTAATACTTATTCAAGTAGTACCTTGTTGAATGCTGATCATATAAGTTGCGTGCTCACCAGCAGTGTGCAATGTGTGACAGTGTCTTCAGATACGAGTAATGTGCTGACAATGATCGTGAATCCTATACTGACGCCCTCTGCTGCCATCAGTGTGAGTCCGAATGATACAGTTTGTGCAGGCACATCCTTAACCTTCAGTGCAGCGATCACTAATCCCGGAACCTCTGTTTCATATATCTGGAAGAATGGTACTACAACAGTTTCAAATGGTTCAATTTTTTCAAGCTCCAGTCTTGCCAATGGCAGTATCATTACCCTCATCATCAATACCAATCCGCTTTGCGCTTCCACTAATATCGATACCAGCAATGCTATCACCATGACTATACTCAACAATGTGACTCCATTACTTACGATTGCAGCCAGTCCGGGTAATAGCATCTGTGCAGGTGATTCGGTAACCTTCACTGCCACATCCACGTTCGGTGGTAGCATACCACAATATCAATGGAAAAAGAACGGTGTCAATGTAGGGACTAACTCACCGATCTATGGCGATAATAATTTGATAAGTGGTGATCAGATACAATGCATTCTTACTAGTAATGAAGTATGTCTTGCAACATCAACAGCGACTTCCAATCTTATTACCATCACGGTCAATCCAATCGTAACACCTTTAGTTTCTCTTAATGCCTCACCTGGTACTATCATCTGTAGCGGAAGTCTGGTAAGCTTCACCGCTACGCCTTCGAATGGTGGTGCCACTCCTTCTTATCAGTGGCAGGTCAATGGCATCAATGTGGGTACCAATAGTAATGTATTCAGTTCCACAGCAATGCAAAACGCTGATGTGGTTCATTGCACACTTAGCAGTAGTAATGCATGTGCCAGTCCGACTTCAGTGAGCAGCAGCAATAGCATTATGACGGTCAACCCGACCAGCGTACCATCGGTTACTATCAGTGCAAATCCCGGAGTGATCATCACCACAGGACAATTAGTCACCTTTACGGCTGTGGCTACGAATGCAGGTACGACACCGGTATATCAATGGAAACTAAACGGAGTGAATGTGGGTGCCAACAGCAATACATTTAGTAGCAGTACTTTGTTGAATGCCGATGAGGTGACATGCAATATAGTCAGCAGCGATCCTTGTTCGACACCGTCGAATGCAGTCAGCAATCTGTTGAAGATCAGTATAGCCGATGGATTACATGATGTGAACAATATCTTCTCGGCCATTAATTATTATCCGAATCCCACTGATGGGCTAATCGTGATAAAAGGCAGCATGCTGCAAACCGAGAAATCAGACTTGCAGTATCAGATCATTTCAGCCCTCGGGCAAGCCATCGTGTCAGGCAATATCATGTCTGATGAATTGGAGAAAGGGAAACAGATAAAGTTAGGTGATGGTATTTCTAATGGTGTCTATATCATAAAACTTACCATGAAGGAACAGGCAGCTTATTATCGTGTTGTGTTGAACAGATAGATGAAGGCAAGCGAATCTTACAATATAAAGTTATAAAGCGACTAACATGAAACCGACAACGGATAATCTATAATTGGCTTCTGACAGTATGGTGTAGACGTTTATATTACAGAATGGATTCTATCACTGTATTGATATTCTTAATACCAATGTTCTTATCAACCTGATTCATTTAAGCATAACGGCTCAACTTTGCACCTTGAATAGTACATTTGATCTTCAGTTATCGACATGGATATTAAGGAACTCGAAAGCGGGGTAGACCCTCACACGCATTGGTATTATCAAAGTAAAAAGCAACCCTTGCTTCGCTTTGTGTCATCATTGCAAGCCGATGCATTGCATCTGATCGATGTGGGTGCCGGCAGTGGTTTTTTTAGTCTTGAATTGCAACACTGCTTTCCTCAAACCTTTTCACAAATTTCATTAGTTGATACTGCCTACACCGAAGAAGAGATCAGTAGATCGGGTGGAGAACCTGTGAAGAAACAACATGAACTTCCTGTAAAAATTGAACAGTCTCTGGTGTTGATGATGGACGTACTTGAACATCTTGAAAACGATACCAGGATGTTGACACAAATCAAAGCACGTGCATCGGCCGATACCCCTAATCATTTCTTTATCACCGTACCGGCATTCAAGAGTGTGTGGAGTGCACACGACGTGTATCTCGGGCATTATCGTCGCTACACTAAATCCTCATTGAAAAAGGTCTTGCTTGATAATGGGTTTATCGTCGACAAGATCTATTATCTGTATGGAACACTCTTTCCCTTGGTATTTCTCAAACGGAAACTGTCGGCTTTCTTCGCATCTGACAATGCATCACCTCAATCAGATATGAAACAGCTACCTTCATGGCTCAATGCCTTATCGCTCAAGTATAGTTCCTTAGAAATGGTATTTACTAAATACAATACATGGTTCGGATTGACTTGTGTGGCCGAAGGTAGATTCTGATCAGATAGTTTTACGGACCAAGACGTTCGCATGCGCCACAATACCTTCTTCACGACCCACAAAACCAAGTTGTTCTGTGGTAGTCGCTTTGATGGAAATCAGATCGATATCTAATTCAAGAGTAGAAGCAATGGCTTCCTGCATCAGCGCGATATGCGGTTTGATTTTAGGTAATTGCAGGCAGACCGTACTATCGATATTCACCACTTCATATCCTTTTTGACGTAATACCTCATTACTTTTTTTCAGCAGGATCTTACTATCGATATCTTTATAAGCGTGATCCGTATCAGGGAAATGTGTTCCGATATCACCGGCGTTCACGGCACCCAACATGGCATCACAAATGGCATGCAGCAATACATCGGCGTCTGAATGTCCCAACGCACCTTTTGTATGAGGTATTTTGATACCACCAAGCCAGAAATCTCTCCCTTCGACTAGTTGGTGATAATCGATGCCATAACCTATTCTGTACATGATAAATGGATGATTGTTTTAAATGGACGGATTCCCTAAGAAGTTGACTACAGCCTATTTACCGTTGGCCATTGCACTGAAATCGGCAAAGTCGAACATCAGCGAGAACCGAAGGGTATTGGAAAGTGGGTTTCTGCTAACACCTGAACCTGAAGGGACCAGATAAGCAAAATTCAGACCGAATACATTGTATTTCACACCGATGCCTAAGGATAAGAAGCGTCGGTCTCCTTTTTGTTTGCTTTCATAAAAATAACCGGCACGGGCAAAAAACTGATTTTGATAAGCATATTCAGCTCCCACTCCCAACATCACTTCTCTTAACTCTTCGGCACTTCCACCGGTGGCATCACCAAACGAACTGAATACACCGCTGATCACACTTTGTTGTTTAGGAGCTAGGAAGGTATATTCACCGCTGCTGTCTTTCACCCATTGAGGAGAAGGGACCAGCAATTTGTTGACGTCGAGGGCTACAGTGAATTTGTTGTATTCGTCAATCACATAATTATATGCCAGACCGATGCCTAAATTGGTTGGGATGAAATCTTTACGGGTGTTGGAATACGAAATCGGTGATCCGAGATTGGTCACGGCGATACCTGCAGAGATAGACGAACCTTCACCAGTTTCATCATTCGAGTTGAGTTGTTTCTTATAATAGGCGCCGAAATCGACCGCGAAGGAATTACCTGGTTTGTAGTTGATTCCGGTAGAATTACCCGCACCATTGATGATATTCGAGTGGATATATTTACCGGTCAAGCCTACAGATAAATGCTCGGAAAGTTTTCTGGAATAACCCAATTCAAAGGCCATTTCACGGGGATTACCAGTACCAGCCGGTGTGGCATCAATAGTGGTATAGTTAATAGAACCCAGATTGAAGTAACGCATGCTGAAACTTACCGCCTGGTTTTTGTTCTCAGCATCTCCGAATTTAATATAGCCGGCTATATAGGCTAAAAAGATATCCGGCACCAGATCTTTCAACCATGGAGTGTACGTGATGGAGACACCAGCATCCTTATCGGCCATTGCCAATTTGGATACATTCCAGTATTGGGCATTAGCATCGGGGTCGATCGCGATACCTACGTCGCCCATGGCACCCGAGCGGGCATCAGGACTGATACGCATAAAAGGAACGGCTGTGGTTATTGTGGTATATTCAGGACCTGTTTTTTGTCCGCTTGTAGTAGTCTGAGCCAATAAGCTACCGGAGGCAAGAGAGAATGCCAAGCATAAAGCTAAATTCAAGGTTTTCACCGTCATTACTGTAAGATTTGTTTGATGTAGAATTTTCTTCCTGATAGGCAACTATATTACGTCTAAGATTGTGGGACGCAAATATATAGTAAAAAATGACGAGTTTTAGTTTAACAATATTAATTTTTGATACTGGCTGTCGGAAAAACCATTCTGCGATTTCACGGCCAGTTTGTATAAATAGACACCTTTTCCCAGTTTATCGCCATATTCATCCCGACCGTCCCATTCGATTGAATCACATCTCGTTCCTTCGGTATTGACCATAGTACGAATTGTCTTTACAGTCTTACCGGAAATTGAATAGATATTGATATTCACATAAAGATTCTGATTAGGCATGTTATGTTCAAACATGAAACTGGTATGCGTGGTAAACGGATTCGGGTAATTATAAACATGACTCAACATACCTTGCTTCGAACTGACTACAATGAAATGTAAGGTGGCTTCAGATGAATTATTAGAAATATCCCAGGCTTTGATAGTGAAAGTATGCGGACCTTCAGCGAGATTGGTAACAGGAAACTTGATGGTTCCTGATTTATAATTGTCGATATCGGCTTCAAAAAAGTTGTTCAGCACATAGGTATTTTGGGCGTTACCATCAAGTATTGCTGTAATATCATGACCTATGGAGTTGCCTGTATAGTTAATGCCGTTATCATCCGATAGTTTCAACAACAAGGTGGAATTAGGTGTGGTGATACCTCCGTCGACAAATTTTTCATTATTCATGTAGGCCTTGATCACAGGACCCGCATTATCAGCCAATGCATTCGGGTTGCTTCCTCCAATATAGATATTCTTATCGAAACCGGCTGCATCCTCGATACTGTTGTCGGCGTAATAACTGATTTTGCCTTTGGCAATTTCGTAATTGATATCTTTCGGTACGACAAAAGTGAAAGAGAACTTACCGTTTTTCACTGTGGCCTTTCCTTTATAAATGGCATTGTTCTGCACATAATATTCTTCTTTAGGCGAACCCGGGTCGTTCTGTAAGGTGGTGAGTTTTTTAGGTTTATCAAAAATGACAGGATAAACAGTGCCGTTAAAAGCTGTCAACATATTTCCTGATTGGTCAGCAACATGTCCACTGATGGTGTATTTACCCAATGCTTTCAGAGTATCGTATGAAACTGTTACTGAGATACTGTTGATACTGTCGGTCATGACCTTGTATTTAGGAAAGGCCAATGGTAAGGCAGGGTCGCCAAGCAAGGCAAATTTCCTGAAGTTGGCAGCCTCGAAGGTGCCGATATAACTGACGTATCGTAAATTCTTGGAAAGCCTATAGGCATCTCCTAAGCCAGGATATTGTCCGTTACTCATGAGTTTGAAACCTTCATTCATATAATTGAGATTCATTTGCCTGTTCTGATCCTGATACACAAGTCGGGTGGTTGTCATCAATGCGATGGCACCACCGTTTGGTTTGTTGATCAATATTTCTCCGGCTGATACCACAGAAGGATCATCATACGGTGCAAAATCGCAAGTGGCTGTGATGAAAAGCGGAAGCTTGTTGTAATTCGTCATCAGATTCACATCATCCATGGAGAAGATACGTTCTTCGCACCAGCCCAGCGGACCTCCATGACCATTGTAATTCATCAGGAAAGTTCCATTATAGATTTGAGCTGTAACCGCTTTATTCGCATCTGGTGCACGTGGACCTGCCGGTGTGGATTGCTGTACAAACCCATCGACATAAATTTTAAAATTGTTATAGGTCGGCATAGAGTCATTAGAATATTGCGACATGATTTCGGCATCTTCGAGATGGATGCCATTATCTTCATCATCGGCATTAAAGGTCATCGTATTTTTCCATGGTCCAAATGATTTAGGACTGTCGTAATCGATAATCTTACTTACCAGCGCACTTGCACCGCTAAGGGTGCTCACTGGAAAACGTCCGATACCGATATCCAGTGTATTGATT
>CAIQUX010000263.1 GCA_903875055.1 uncultured Bacteroidota bacterium | reverse complement strand
CGCTTGAAAAACCACTTTCAATCAGTAAATTGGAAATGGTTAGAAATATGGCGAGCATGCCGATTAATCCATAATCAGAGGGCATTAAGATGCGGGCAAGCACCAATCCAATTAAAAAACTAATGATAAGAACACCAATTTTGTCAATTGAACTCCAAATGAGGCCATTTATGGTTTTTGATTTTAATGTAGTTGACCGCATTGTTTGTGATAATATTACTGAATTGATTTCTTCAACCCGCAAAACTAAAGTATTATCTAGTATAAATAATTCAAGGATATTTTACCTGATTTTTAAGATGCAAGTAAATATTTTCTGAGGCTGAATTGCCCTTGGCAGGTGTAAGATAGCTCTTTACAAACTTTTCCCTTTCATCCTTTAAAGTATCATTGCCTTTAAATACAATTGTGCTTAGGAAATTCCTTATATCTTGTTCGTTGCTACCATTATAGTGAAATGCTGCAATTTTTTTACCATATTCATTAAATGTATCAATTTGGTTTTTAACACGCATCATATACAATGAAGGTTTGTTTACGCATAAGTATTCAGTTAAAAAGGATACACTGTCAACAATCATTGCGTCAGACGTTAGAAATAAATCTATATAATCTGATTCGTTCAATTGTCCATTGCCCAAGCTATTCCATTGCTCAAAATATGAATTTGTTTTTTCTTGCCCCCAATCTGGTTCTAAATAGAGTTTTGATTTTAATATTTGATGAGGATTAAAAACAATTTGAATTTCATTTCTGAATTCGTGAGCAATATCCAACATGACTTGATGCAAACTCATGAAATTGGAAAAAGAGAAATAATTTTTGTCATTATGTATTGAATGATGAACAGCCCATATAACCCGTTTGATTCTCCTGTCTTTGATTTTCCAAGTATCGATGGGCCTGTATTTGTCAATAAAAAATACATCAAGGCCTGGGTAACCTGTAAAAACAACATTTTTGCCTTTGCTAGCTGAATATTTTTCGGACATTTCCCGATGAATTTCAGTTTCGACAAAATATTTCCACAATAAGTTGTGGAATAACTGATTTAAAGAGATGTGATTTAAATTGGTTGACGGATTTACACCATAAGGGATATAGCAAGTTAAACAATGTAAATAATGTGTGATGTAATATTCAGATTTGGTTAGTGGATGAGGGTTTGTGAAAAAAATGATATCCGGTTTAATTTCCTTTTTGACATCTAACCATTTTTTTGTTTTGACATTATAAGTCATTATTACATTAGGTCCGTATGATTTTAGTGCCATATGTGCTTTCTTCATTTCTTCAAGCATTTTATCTTGACCATACATTACATAAGGACAAATTACTATAATGGGTACAAATCTTTCGTCTTGCAAGAATAATTTATACACACCTTCAAGTTTAAAACCACTTGCATGTATCACAAAGAAAGCTACAGTAATTTTATCCTTCTTCTGTATTTTCTTTGCAATTTTCTGATATCTCCATCTTGTATAACTAAAATATGGTTTTAGAAGAATTAATAATAAATGATAAATACTATCTAAGATATTAATAAAAGATCGCCATAATTTTTCCGGAAGTATTCGTTTTAAAAATTGTAAAATTGAAATTAGCATACTTTAAAAATACTTGTTGTCTATTCCAAAGAACCCATTGATACTCTTCACAACTTCAGCAACATCGTGGGTGCTTATTCCTGGCCAAATCGGTAAACTCAGGCAAGTATCAGCAATTTCCTCTGCAATCGCAAAATCGCCTTTTTTATATCCCAATGATGTATACGCATTCTGCAGATGAGGAGGAATAGGGTAGTGAATCATGGTGCCGATTCCATTTTCAGTGAGATGTTTTTGTAAAGCATCCCGGTGTTTGGTGCGGATAACATACAGATGGTACACATGTGTGGCATCCGGATGTGTTACTGGTAAAATCAAATCTCCGATATTTTTCAGGGCATCAGAAAACATTTGAGCAATTTGTTGTCGCTGCCTGGTCCATTCCGGTAAATAGGATAACTTGACGGAAAGAAAAGCGGCCTGCATTTCATCTAAGCGCTGATTGTAACCAATCACCTCATTATGGTATTTTATTTCGGAACCGTAATTTCGAAGGATTCTTATTTTCTGTGCCAATGTATCATCATTGGTGGTGACAGCACCTGCATCGCCTAAGGCGCCCAGATTTTTCCCGGGATAAAAACTTGTTCCATTTGCATCACCGAAACTACCGGTTAACTTGTTTTTAAAAGTCGCACCATGTGCCTGTGCATTATCTTCAACAACATGCAATCCATGCTTTTTTGCGATTGACATGATAGCATCCATCTCACAAGCCTGTCCGTAGAGATGAACAGGCATAATCACTTTTGTTTTGTTTGTAATGGCCTTCTCAATATTAGTTGGATCGATATTATACGTGTTGATGTCGGGCTCCACCAAAACCGGTGTGGCGCCAACATAAGAAACTGCCAGCAAGGTGGCAATGTAAGTATTGGAGGGGACAATGACTTCATCACCGGCAGCAACACCTAATGCTTTTAAAGCAAGATGCAATGCATCCAATCCATTGCTGACACCGATACAATGTGCTACATGGTTGAACTCAGCATATTTTTTCTCAAAGGATTCGACACTTTGCCCCATGACAAACCAATTACTATCATACACATCTTGAAAAGCTACTTGCATTTCAGATCGGATTGCCGAATGCATCGGATCAAAATTTAAAAAAGGAATTCTATTCATGTAATTATTGTTCTTTTTCCCAATTTTCAAAACCTTTTCCTTCCCAAGGCATACCTCTTTCAAATCTGTACGGCCAAGGATAATGTGCTTCACCTGTTTCTCTGGATTTTATTTCTCTACTATCCTTTACGAATTTAGCGGGACCACCTAGTACCAATTGATAATCATCAACATCTTTCCCAACTATACTGCCGGCACCGACTACGCAATGTTTGCCTATTCTAACGCCCGGCAGTAAAACACTGCATGCTGCAATTTGTGAATAATCATCTACTGTCGGTCCCTTACAAATGTTTGAAGGTGGTGTTGGATCATCTGTGAATACTACATAGGGGTAAATAAAAACAAAATTTCCTATTCTTGTTTTTTGTGCGATAAATACATTAGAATGAAGCCAACAATGATTTCCGAAAATCGAATGCCCTTGTATGTCAGTTTGAGTTCCGACTCTGCAATTGTTTCCAAATACTGTTTTTTCGCGTATCGTAACCCTATGCCCGGTTTGAAAATTGTGACCAATGGTACAATCCGCATAGATGATGGCATGACTTCGAATTAATGCATTATCACCTATCGTTGTTGGGGGATTACTATAATCGGGATTGAAGTAATAATCGTTGGTCGGTTCTCCAATGATACAATCATTCGCTATGATTGCATTATCTCCGATATGTACATAATCGTAAATAGTCGTGTTGTCACCAATTTTTACATTCTTGCCAATGGTTGCTTTTTGGCTTATAGAAACATTTCTATTATTGAATTTCATATACAGAATTCATTGTATTAAACGTACGATAATCCCTGATATAATCATCCTCAGAATAAGCAAGACTTGCAATGCATATCTGCACCGCATTGTGCGTGTATTGCATTTCTCTCCAGCACATTCTAGGGATATATAAACCTGTATTAGGTTTTTCTAAAATAAATTCCGCTTTTTCGCCGTTTAAAAGTTCAGTTTTAACAATAATCTTACCGGCAACAGCAAGTAAAATCTGTTCTAACTTGTAATGTGCATGCCCTCCTCGTTGTACATCTTGCGGCGTAAAATAGGTCCAGTATACTCTATTAACCTCAAAAGGTAATGTTCCTTTTTCAGCAACGGAAATATATCCTAAAGACGGGTCTCCGATTCTTTGAAACTCAAGAATATGTGGTCGGTTTTTCTTTGTCATAATTACAATATTTTTTATTGTTTACTGAATACAGGTTTAATCAAAAATGTCAATGGATTTACAGGAATATTGATTTTGTTTTCATCGCGTAATTATTTTTAAGGTCATACGTTACTGCATTGAATTCCATGTTGTGAATATGGATACATTGTTTATTCATCAGTCATATAGGTATAATGTTCAAACCTCGATCGTACAATATTTTCCAGAATAAGACCAAAGAAAATAAGATTCATGCTGGCAAGTAAAAGAAACGAAGTGCCTACACTCAAGCCATGTCGTGCAAGTATGAGTGGGATACCCCAGGCCATGCTGAAAAATAGTAAGGCCATGGCTATGTAAGCGAAGAACTTGAAAGGGAAAAAATTGATGATGATATTGGCCACCTCAATGACAGTATAGATGGCAGTACGATAGTTGATGGTGCTTTGTCCGCCAGTCCGGTTATTAATGATGATTTCCTGTTCAGTAATCTTATACCTGAACTGATGATGTAGCAATACGATGGTGTCAGAAAAGGGCATGCCATTTGGTGTATATTTCAAGAGGCTTTTAACGATTGAAGTCTTATACATCTTCATACCACTGTTCAGGTCGCTGATTTTGATACCTGTCGATTTTTTGACAAAGAATAGTACAATCTTCTTGATCAGATTTCTTGAGAAATTCGATCCTCTGAAATTGCGGTTCCCGATGCACATGTCAGCCTTGTCCCGTGTCAGTTTATCAAACATTTTCGAGATATCTTCCAAGCGATGTTGTCCATCGGCATCCATGGTCACTAAAAATTTCGTTTGCACATGCATGATGCCACTTTTCAACGCGCCGCCATAGCCACGATTAAGACTATGTGTGATGATCTGCAGCGGAAAATCAGGATGTTGGGTCTTAAACTGCGTTAAGACATCTAACGTATTATCCTTACTCCCGTCGTTGACAATAATCACACTCGCATTCGTTTCCCCGGCAAACACACGCATTGGTTCTAATACGTCCTTAATGCTTTCTGATTCATTATAGGCCGGAATCACAATCGTAAGATTTGAATTCATACAGTGGTTGTTATTTCGGTAAAGAATAAAAGTAGCTTTCTAAGAAGTTCAAAGTATAAACAAGAACGACCGAACTGATGATTGGTGCTATCACACGCGACCAATCCTGTTTAAAGTAAGGTTTAGGTATGTAAAATGTGAATACCAGAAGAAATGGAAGAAGTGGTGTGAAATACCTGCCTTGTAATCCATGTATGAGATGACCACCGATAGGTGTGCCTGAAAGAAAGAATAGTATCATGATGGCCAGACAATTCAACAACGCCAACATGACAATAGGAAGACGGAAACGTATCGTCATTACGCCATTAATCTTCTCAGACATTACTACATAAATCATAGACAATAGTAAAAACAACATCATCGGAAATGGTAGTCGTGAATAGGAATAACCAAACCTGCCTAGACTGCCATGAATCAATAATTGCCCCTGTTGCAAAATGTTTAGAAGTATCAGTTTGACTGAATACAAAGGTTCCTGAAGATGGAAATGCAAATTTTTTGATAAGTCAAGCAAGTAATCTTTCTGCAATGGAGGTTCAGGAGGCAGATGAAGGTGATTCAGATACAGCAACCAAAGCTGAGATGGCAAAAAAGATGCAATCAGCATCAATCCGAATGTAAACAAATAAAGTCTTTTGTTCTCGAATTTTGAAACTGGAATGAAGGCAAAACTGAAGAACATGAGGAAATATCCGTCTTTCGAAAAACGTTGGGCGAATGCTACCAGAAAAAGTATCATAACCTGCCTGAATGTGATTTTGGTTTCCTGAAAATAATAGGCGATGATAAAAGAAAAGAACAGGAATAAGAAGGCCATACTCAGACTGTCATAACTGACACTGGCGCCTTGAAACAAGGCCATAGGGCTTAGGGCAATCATAAGCAAAATGGGCTTGAAGGCTGGAAGTTTTTTAATAGCGAGGAAAATGATACCCAGATAAGCAAACAAAGAACCGATGCGGCCCCACCAGCATAACCATACAGCACTCGATTTGAAAACACCGCCCACTTTCATCATAATGGCAGCAGGAATGTAAGGGAAAGGTATCAGTTTGCAAGTTGGTAAAGCTATGAACTTACTTTGTGTCCGATCAATGTCTTGATTCTCGATGTCGCTGATTTTTGCATGGCTTAGTCTGTTTTGGTCATTAAAGTGAATACTCTGAAACGATACGATGGTAGTCCATAGTGTAATAGGTAATGTAAACCCGCAGGCGCTATCTTTCTGTTGAGGCCCCAGATGGCCTTCCGACAAGTTATAGGCGTTAAAAAAGTGCCTGTCTTCGTCATTGGTCTGCCATGGCGGATTGACAAACACCATTTTCAATCCGAAAATGAGCCCAAGAATCAGGAAGAGATGATGATATGAAAAGTGCTTGAATGAATTCATGAGTTGATTAATGGGAGATGTTTTGATTGAATACTTCAAGTTTAGGATTGGTGGTACTCATTTTCTGAGACTTGTTCATACATTCGATGGCTTCTGCTTCTCGGCCTTCATAATGATATATATTAGCCAGCAGGCCAAAGCCTTCTGCATCCTGCGGTTTCGCATCCACGTAGTTCAATAACATCTTTTCGGCCGTTTGATATTCTCCGCTTCGGGCATACACGACCCCTCTTAATTTTGTGAGGACATCATTCTTGTATCCCGGAACTTCAGCCTCATCAATCATCTTGAGCGCTGTTTCTTTTTGTGAGTAATTTGGATTCAATTGCAGGCTCAGTGCATGGTTTAGGCCTTGTAAGGCCATATCTTCGATACTGTTCACTGTACTGCCAGCGCCAAGTATAAGCGCTTGCTTATTGGCATAAATACATGAATCCCACTTTTCCTTCAGCATGAAATACCTGCCATAAAACATCCAGATTCTTGCATGGTAAGGATGTAAGGCAATTTGTTCTCTGAGGATGGTACCGCCTTTTTCCAACACGATTTCTTTTTGCACGGGATTCTGAATACGTTCCGACGAATCGCACATCTTGATCCCATTAAGCCATGGATGTTCCAGTTCCTGAAATTTCCAATCGGCCAGCAGGGTAGACAATATAAGAAGCCCGAACAAAGGCAATGACCATTGATTCAATATAGTTTTCAATTCAACTTTACGTGGGGAAGGGCTCACTTCAGGTTCTTCCGGCTTGTGTCCGGTTGTAACCGTCGTATTGTTTTTTTTCACATGCCAAAGATTATAGTTTAGTGCAAGCTTATCAAACAGGTGTCATTAGAAAAACATTAATTTATCCTTTAATCCAAGAATAGCATGGTGGATGACATTCAGCTGATCTTGCATGAACAGGTATATCCATGTGATATTCAGGGTTGACCCAAACTCTTTTGGATACCGACAATGGTAAATGCCGATGTTTATACTTTTTGGCACAAATGAAGCAAAGTGAAATTTGGGCTATTACAAAATCCTAATCGGTATTAATATGTTGGTTGCCTGCATGTTGCGATATGTAAGACAGCATCTTTGTTCAACATGAAATTTAAATGTAGGTGTAATGGAGTGAACGAAGTTGAATTCTATTCCACTTGACAGGTCCTGTTAGGACAATCCATCATTGAAACAGTCTAGCTATCAGCACTCATTATCATAGAGGCATATTGATAAAAGACAATAAGCTAAGGCGGTCGTAAGGTGAATTATGAAGGGCCGCTTTTTAAATAGTAAACAGAAACTGATGGTATATTTTCCATCAAGTGTCAAAATGGTTGAATGGCTTAGTTACATATTGTAAGTGCCGACTCAATTTGTTATCCCAAACATAGCAGGCAAAATAAGGTTAGTACCTGAATTTGATTTACTTTGCTCCAAATTAATAGTATATCATGAAAAACAGCTACATCGATTTGTTTCATTCAATGTATTCGAAATTTTCTAAACAAGTTCTTTTATTAGGCTTCATGCTCTTGACCGGATTCGTGTCCAGGTCGGCTGTCAATGCCTACACGTTTGCTTCTGGAAATGCCAGTTACGCAGCAATATCCGGAACGACCTTGTTTTCGGGTGCCTGGGATGATGGCTCATCGTCCTTGATTACAATTCCATTTGTATTTAATTATAATGGAATTTCATACACTACATTATCGGTGAATTGTAATGGTTTCATTACCATGGGGGCAGTTTCTACCAATGTGTATTGCGGTCTGCAGACCAGTACATTCAATTCGATTGCGGGATACGGGACTGATCTTTTCAACGGTAGTGCCACTTCGAATATCCAATACACTTCAAGCGGTGTTGCACCTAACAGAAAGTTTATTGTTCAATGGTCAGATGCCAAACATTATGGCACTACCGGCGATTTATACAATTTTCAGATTGTATTGAATGAAACATCTAATACTGTACAAGTCATCTGGGGGGCTATAACCTCAGTAACCACGATGGGCGCAAATAGCTGCCTGGATGCGTCAACCGAATCAGGTAGTGTGGGATTACTTGGCTTATCGACAGCCGATTTTAATATCCGAAGTGTGACGAATGGAACCAATACCTGGGCTACATCGGTGAATGGTGCTGCCTTATCATCTGTATGTAATATGTCACCGACTAATATCCCCGCTTCAGGGCTGGTCTATACATGGACTCCACCGGCACCGGTTGCCATGACCTTTACATCATGTACAAGCATGATGTTGAATAATGGTGAAGCAAACGGGCAAGGAGCTACGCTCAATAAAATTATTCAGGTACAAGTCGTTACAAGCGGAAGTCTTAGTCCTTTAAGTATAACTAATCTGCAATTGAGTACAACAGGATGTTCGAATCCCTTGGGCGATATTACAAATGCAAAGGTTTATTTTACAGGTTCTTTCGGTACGTTTTCATCACTCACTCAATTCGGTGCTACGGTTATATCTCCGAACGGAACATTTTCCATGACTGGAAATGCAACTCTCGCAGAAGGGACTAATTATTTTTGGGTGACGTATGATTTGAATACTAACGCCACTATTGGAAATTTACTTAAAGCTTGTTGCAATCAACTGACTGGAAGCGGCAGTATCGGTGTAAGAACACCAACGGTTACCTGTCCCGTCGGATCTCATTCGATCATTGCTCCAATTGGTTTCTGGACGCCTGTTACAACGAATGCTCCCGGTAACAGCGGTGGATTGATGTTGCTGTTGTCAGATGGAACTGTCATGGCAAAATCAAGTGCCGGTGGTGCAAGTGTTGGTAATCTCTGGAATAAACTGACGCCGGATGCTACTGGTAGTTATGTCAACGGTACCTGGACTACCTTGGCGCCGATGATTGATACCCGTCTATATTTTTCATCACAGGTTTTAAAGGATGGCCGTGTGTATGTGGCTGGTGGCGAATATGGAACCGGATTGCAAAAGGCAGAAACGTATAATCCGTTGACGAATGTCTGGACAGCCGCCCCTTCTCAACCTCCTACTATCAATATCAGTGATGCCAATTCAGAAATACTTTCTGATGGACGAGTATTACAGGCTCTAGTCACTGGGTCCTTGACATCAACCGTGATATACAATCCTGTGACCAATACATACACGGCTGGTCCAAGTACATTGGGTATTCATAACGAATCGGCTTGGATAAAACTGGCTGATAACAGTATTCTGTTTGTTGACCGTTTGGCGACCACATCAGAACGATACATTCCGGCGACTAATACGTGGGTCTCTGATGCCACGGTTCCGGTCGCACTTTATGATCCCTATGGAGATGAAACGGGTGGTGCCTTACTATTACCTGATGGGCGTGCATTTTTTATAGGCTCTATCGGGCACACGGCTTATTATACACCATCTGGTACTAGCAGTCCTGGAACCTGGGCAGCCGGACCTGATATTCCAGGTGCACAGGGTGTGCCTGACGGAGCGGCAGCCATGATGGTGAATGGGAAAATTCTTATGGTAGTATCACCGATACCGACGTCTGCTGATCACTTTCCTCCACCAACGGCATTTTATGAATTTGATTATCTGACAAATACTTACACATTAATCGCTACACCTTTTGGTGGCACTTCGACCAGTATGTCTTGTTATATCACAAATTTTCTTGACTTGCCGGATGGCACGGTGATGTATTCAACTCAGGGATCTCCTCAATATTTTGTTTATACACCGGCTACAGCGGCACTGACTGCTGGTAAACCTACTATAGCCACAGTACTTCAGACCGGGTGTTCCACATTCAGTATCACCGGAACTAAATTCAATGGGATTTCACAAGGTGCCACATATGGTGATGATTGGCAGATGAATACCAATTATCCTGTTATCCGATTGACCAATGGAAACAATGTCTATTATTGTCGCACATTTAACTGGAATACCACTGGTGTGCAACGTGGCATCCTGGCTGATACGGTGCAGTTTAGTTTGCCTGCAGGTTTGCCTGTAGCCACATACTCTTTAGTAGTTACCGCTAACGGAATTGCGTCAAATCCGATCTCATTCACACCCACGCCATATTTGACGAGTTCATTGTCAGCAACTGCATGTAGTGGAACAGCCTTTGCATATACACCGACAAGCGCTCCTGCAGGTGCAAGCTTCACATGGACAAGAGCCGCTGTTGCCGGAATCAGCAATGCAGCTGTGACCGTTCCTCAAAGTACCAATCCGAATGAACTATTAGTCAATACTACGGCGAGTCCGGTAAGTGTCGTGTATAGCTTTACAATTACATCGAACGGTTGCAGTAATACACAGTCAGTAACTGTTGTTGTGAATCCAGCTCCAACTGTAGGAACAACAGTTACCTTGTCATCAGTTTGCGCAGGTACTTCGACTAGTATTACAGGAACTGGTGCAGACACGTACACTTGGAATCCTGGTGCCTTAAGCGGCACTTCTGTTACATTGACGCCTGCATCAACAACCACTTATACGCTTACCGGTACCACCACTGCTACCGGATGTACAAATACATCTACACGATTGATTACGGTGAATCCACTTCCTGCAGTCGGAACCACTGTAACCTTGTCGACTCTTTGCGCAGGTACTTCCACAACCATTACGGGAACTAATGCGAACACATATACATGGAACCCTGGGGCCTTAAGTGGTACATCAGTCACGGTAACTCCAGCAGCAACCACCACTTATACTGTAACCGGTACAACTACTTCAACCGGATGTACGAATACATCTACACGATTGATTACCGTGAATCCACTGCCGACAGTCGGAACCACTGTAACTTTGTCGACTCTTTGCGCAGGTACTTCCACAACCATTACTGGCACCAATGCGAACACATACACATGGAATCCTGGGGCCTTAAGTGGTACATCAGTCACAGTGACTCCAGCATCAACAACCACTTATACTGTAACCGGTACAACTACTGTAACCGGATGTACGAATACATCTACTCAATTGATTACGGTGAATCCACTGCCGACAGTCGGCACCACTGTAACCTTGTCAAGTGTTTGTGCGGGCACGTCCACGACCATTACTGGCACCAATGCGAATACATACACATGGAACCCTGGTGCCTTAAGCGGTACATCAGTCACAGTGACTCCAGCAGCAACCACCACTTATACTGTAACCGGTACCACTACTGCAACCGGATGCACGAATACATCTACAATATTGATTACGGTGAATCCACTGCCGACAGTCGGCACCACTGTAACCTTGTCAAGTGTTTGTGCG
>CAIQUX010000262.1 GCA_903875055.1 uncultured Bacteroidota bacterium | reverse complement strand
TGTAGCCGAATCTTTACAAGCAGCGCTGTTGGATGTTTTTGTAATCACATAAAGGGTATCTGCAGCACTGATTGCATGCGGGTTTCCGGTATATGGAACTGTAAATGCCGGGTCATTGAAAAATAATGTATCATTTCCTACAGTAGGAAAAATACTTAGCAAAGATGCGATATCGATAGAATTAGGAGCGCAAGCAAACCCTGTATAAATTGGCAACGAAAATTGCGGGATGGAAACCACATTCAGGTACATGGTATCTGATGAAAAGCAACCGGTTGATGCATAGTACACTTTGGAGTAAATAACATTTGTACTACTAGTGTCCGTGGCTGGTGTAGATACCGGTGTCAAAAGAGCCTGATCGCCAAAGTAATCTACACTGGCAGCTGGCCAAAGACCACCAGAAACAAAGCTATTTTGACCTGGCAAATTACAGATCATATTATTGGAACCAATTGCATATTCACATTGTGAAATCGTATCTTGAAAAGTTGCTGGCGTTGGGTTAACTAACAACTTTACCGGTACCCTGCAATTGGTTAATCCAAGACAGGCCGCATAGAACGTGTAGAGTCCGGGTACGTTTGAATTGTTTACTACTGCATTGGTATAAGCTAGCGGATTGAATGGTGTCAGGGAATACAGACTGGTTCCACCTGTTGGTACATCAAACCAGGAGAAAGCGGGTGGAACGTACTGGTAATAAACCTTTAAAGTGGCAACAGTCGTACCTCCAGCATTAATACTGATATCTGACGATCCAGCCACGTCATTATAACTTTCCCAATAACCCAGATTGATGGCTGAGCCGGGTAATCCGAATATAGCACCTAATGCAGGCGTGGATACAGGTCTTGTATATGTAAAATTCGGGGAAGTACCCGAGGAAGATCCTGGCGCCTGAACTCCACCAGAATAAGGAAAGGCCGGTGATGCACCATATAAATTAAATCTCATCTCACTCATCCATGATGAACCGATAGTTGCCAGATGAGTGATTGTCAATGTTCCGCTATTGATAGTGGCGCCTGTAATGATAGAAGGGACGATGCCAGTTCCAAACTGACAGGCAGAAGCATCATTAGGACCATCGTTGCAAGGACCTGTGATGGTAAATGTGATGGTAGCAGAATCATATAATGGTACAGAACAACCACCTACTGACAATCCTTGTCCAAACGGAATGGAACTGTACTGACATAAAGGGTAATTAGGCCCCGCACTGGGTCTGTAATTGGTTGTCAGTATTGCATTGGCAAGAGAGTCATTACTCAGGGAAGCATTGGAGATTCCCGGACAACTCACCATTGCATTGATATGATAAGAACCTCCGGAAAACATATTCACTGGAGTAACAGAAAAGGTCAATGGGGATCCGCCAAAAGCAGGAATGACTGGTGAGCCTGCAGTACCTCCGATGGTTTGAGAATAGGTATTGGTGCCTGTGGGACCAATTACCGTAAATGTAACTGTTACCGGATGAAGGAAAGTACTTATTGGACTGGCACCATAATTAAACACTAAGGCAGACAATGTTTGAAATGAATCTGTACAGTTATTGCCAATAGGAGCTGTTATGTTACCCAACGTAACATCATATGGTCCTGCAGGTGTGATATTAATAATATAATCTTCAGTTTCGCCATATGTAAAAGGTGTACATGAATTGGTTGCCCCATTGGCTAAACCTGATAAATTACTTCTTACTCTCATTCTGGTTTGTCCAGGAGTTGATGAAGGTGGTATGGGAATCGCTACAGTACCTGAGCTACCTGAAGTATAAACCTGATGCCATTCGACCGTGTCGGCACCAAAGGTTGTACTGTGATCAAAATCAATCCAAACAGAAGTGATTGAGGAATTTGCAGGATCCGTGCTCAGATTAAAAAGATACGTATTACCCTGCACTACATTCGTGACCGGAGTCATATACAAATTGTAGCCGCTTGTACCAGTACAACCTGTGGTATTATTTAATGAACCCAGTGTGACATTATTGATGCAGTTGCTCGTCGAGATGGTGCTGGTTGGAGTACAATAGCATGGTGATGAAATTGAATAAGGCTGTACTACAACTGAGGAACTTGAAACTGACGTACTTGTGAACCCATTAGCCATGCAGGTAATGATACATCTATACCAACTGGTACTTCCCGCCGATGGATACGTTATATATGGATTGGTTGTTCCGATATTGGTCCATGGTCCGCTAGGACTTGTATAAGAACGCTGCCATTGGTAAGCCAATCCACCAGCGAGTGTTGAACCTGTCAGGTCTAAAGTAACCGGCACACCAGGGCATGGATTAGCCGGCAATGCTGTAGCAGTTCCGGCTACAGGTGTTCCTGCACATGGATTCAAAGCCAATACCTGAATATCATCGACTGCCCAATCCCATATATAAAATGAATTGACACCATAGGCTCTGAACCTGATTTGGAAATTTTGACCAGCCATCCCCGGCAGTACAACATTTGTAGGGGACCAAGTTTGGTTGCTACCTGGGGCGACTCCGGCATTCGTATAATTTGTCAATGTAAACCACGTAGGAGATGAAGTCGTTTTGTATTCAACGGCAAATTGTTCCAACGTGGTCAGTCCATAGTTGAATAAATTTAGTTTGTAACTTAAGAATACCGAACCGCCGACATATCCTGTTGCATTAATCACAGGACTAACAAGATCTCTGCTATAATTGGGCATTGATGGTGTCCAGTCGAAGTAGGCATAAGGTGCAGTACCACCAGTAGGTACATAATAAAATGCCGGAGAACCGATTAGCCAATTTGCCTGACCTGAAGGGAAGGTCCAATTGTTTGTGGCAAAACTTCCGCTCGACCAATCTTCAGAAAAGATTATCTGAGCTGAAGAAAATTTACCCGTTGTGACTAAGAACAAAAACAAAGGAAGTTGGAGAAAGAGTAACTTTTTAATCATGTTTCAATTTTTATTTAAAAATTCGCTGGGTAAAGATAACTTTTTTTAAATAAAAAAATGTTGTGGCAAATGCCTTGCCACAACATTTCTAAACAAATTGCCGCTCTACTTCTTTCTGATGGTCTGTATATGGCTGAATCCTTTCTGATTGGTAATGCTCACCAAATAGATACCATCTGTCAAGGAGTGCATGTCGATCTTCGTTGAATTGCTACTAGCCTGCAAAGTCAATTCAACAGTTCGCACCGCCCTGCCCGTTGCATCCATGATTTTTACTTGAGCCCGGGTAGCCTCTGGTGTGATGATATCTACTGTCAGTTCGGTATTCACGGGATTCGGATACATCGTCACCAATGTCTCATTTCCGAAGTATACATCCACCGTGCCGCTGTAACTGATATGACCAT
>CAIQUX010000261.1 GCA_903875055.1 uncultured Bacteroidota bacterium | reverse complement strand
GTCACATGCATCAGAACTTTACGCAGTTTCTAAAAACAATTCCCAAACAATTACCTTTTTCGAGTTCCAAGCCTTATTTTTGCTCAACTTTTTTCGATATGCCTACACAATATTATCTGTTTTTAAGTCTCGCGCTGTTTTGTATAGGAGTTATGGGTGTGTTGATGCGTCGAAATGCCATTATTATCCTGATGTGTATTGAACTGATGTTGAACGCTGTAAATCTGTTGATGGTTACCTTCAGCAAGATGCATAACAATGCGGACGCACAAATTTTTGTTTTCTTTATCATGGAGGTGGCAGCAGCTGAAGTAAGTATCGGTTTGTCTATCATAGTGCTTATGTATAGGAAAGTACATTCAATCGATGTCAATATTTTAAACAGATTAAAAAACTAATAGTACGCGATGATCAATCTGGTGTGGTTAGTGCCTTTGTTTCCCTTCCTTGGTTTTTTAATTACAGGTCTCGGGCGTAATAAGCTCGGTAAATCAAGCGGATGGATAGCCTCTCTGGCTATTTTGGCGTCGTTTGTCGTCTCAGTAGGAATATTCTTTGATGTGCGGTCATTGGCTCATGGTGATCTTGAACATGGCGGTGGCAGCAGTGTCATTGTGCCTTTGTTTGATTTTATCAATAGCGGAACGATGCATATCCCTTTTGCATTGCAGGTGGATGCATTGAGCTCGGTGTTTTTGCTGGTCATTACCGGTATCGGGTTTTTGATTCATCTGTATTCGATTTCCTATATGAGCCACGATGATGGCTTTGGAAAGTTCTTCTCTTATCTCAACCTCTTTGTTTTTTCGATGTTGCTTTTAGTATTAGGCGCTAATTATGTCATCATGTTCATCGGCTGGGAAGGTGTGGGACTTTGTTCATATCTGCTTATCGGTTTCTGGTACAAGAATGTAGATTACACCAATGCCGCCAAGAAAGCTTTCATCATGAACCGTATCGGGGATTTGGGATTCCTGATCGGAATCTTCTTGTTATTCTCGAAATTCAATACACTTGACTTTAAAGAACTACAGTCAATCATTTCAACCGGTAATTTCAGCACGGCTTATATCACCTCTGTGGCGCTTTGTTTCTTTATCGGTGCCACCGGTAAAAGCGCTCAGATTCCTTTGTTTACTTGGTTGCCTGATGCGATGGCGGGTCCAACGCCTGTATCTGCACTTATTCACGCAGCTACCATGGTGACTGCGGGTGTGTATATGATAGCACGAAGTCATTTTATCTATACATTGGCACCAACTGCACAGTTGGTCATTCTGATTGTGGGTCTGGCAACAGCTTTAGTAGCTGCCACGATTGCCACACAACAAAATGATATCAAAAAAGTATTGGCCTATTCGACGGTCAGTCAACTCGGATTTATGTTCATGGCCCTTGGTTCAGGTGCCTATGTGGCTGCTATTTTTCATGTGGTGACGCATGCGTTTTTCAAAGCCTTACTATTCCTGGGTTCAGGGTCTGTGATTCATGCCATGGGCGGTGAGCAAGATATCCGAAAGATGGGTGGACTGAAGCCTTATATGAAGATTACGTATCTTACTTTCCTGATCGGATGTATAGCCATTGCCGGAATTCCTCCGTTGAGCGGTTTCTTTTCGAAGGATGAAATACTCATGAGTGTATTCAACTATGGAGCATATGGTAAAGCGTTCTGGGCATTGGGTATGCTGGCAGCTTTAATGACGGCGTTTTATATGTTCCGCTTGTTTTTTGTTACCTTCCATGGTGAATTCAGAGGAACAGAAGACCAGAAACATCATTTACATGAAAGTCCTGCTCTGATGACAATTCCTTTAGTGGTACTGGCACTTTTGTCGGCTTTTGGCGGAATGATCGGATTGCCGAAGTTGATGGGCTCACCTCATTTGTTGGAAGAATTCTTGGAACCAGTTCTCGAAAGATCATTGGCCGCTAATCCGATGTCAAATCAGCTATCGCAAAGTTCAGAACTTCTGCTGATGGGTCTTGCGGTCTGTATTGGTGTATTGGGAATTCTGATGGGATGGTTTTATTTTAAGAAATACGATGCGAAGAAAGAAGTCAAAGGTTTATTGAAAATGGCGCAGGATAAATGGTATCTGGATGAAATCTACGACACTTTGATCGTGAAGCCTCTTTTCAAAGGAAGCGCTTTCAAAGAGAAGATTGTCGAGAAAGGCTTTTTAGATGCAGCTGTGAATGGTGTGGGTAAATTGGTTGAAGTAGGAAGTACAAAATTCAGATTATTGCAAAACGGTATGGTTGGTTTTTATATGTTCATGATGGTGCTGGGTATCATCGTACTGTTTGCCATGCAGATCTGGTTGAGATAATAGTGCTTCGCAGGCTTAGTTTGCCGAGGCTGTAATAAAATAATTATAATAGAAGATGTTGATAGTTTTACTCATATTGGTTCCCTTGATTGGCGGTTTGCTGGCTATGCTGCTTCCTGCGAAAATGGCCTATCCTTTAGCAATTATTACTTCGGTAACATCGTTGATTATAGCCGCAGTTTCGTATATCCAATATACACAGGGCGCAGAACTGATAATCGACCGCACCTGGATTGAAATATTAGGTGCACGTTTTCACGCAGGGCTTGAAGCAGGTGATGGATTGGCAGTATTGATGATGATGTTGACAGCCATCGTCTTTCCTTTTATTTTTATTTCGTTAAGTAACAAACAACCTGAAAAGGCGAATACCTTTTACAGCCTGATGTTGTTTGCCCAAGCAGGTTTGATGGGTGTGTTTCTTGCGAAGGATGCCTTGTTATTCTATGTGTTCTGGGAAGTAGCACTGATACCGGTGTATTTCTTGAGTTCCATGTATGGTGGGCCTAGACGCATTCCTGTCACCTTCAAGTTTTTTGTGTACACCTTCGCTGGAAGTCTGATCATGTTGGTGGCCATCTTATTGATTTATCGTCATGCGCCAATCCGGTCGTTTTCATGGGATTCGTTTGTTAGTATCGGACGGGCGATGCCTGCTTCTGAGCAGACTTGGTTATTCTGGATGATGTTTATCGCATTTGCCATCAAGATGCCTGTGTTCCCGTTTCATACGTGGCAACCTGATGCGTATGAGCAAAGTGCCACTCCAGTAACAATTGTCTTAAGTGCTATCATGGTTAAAATGGGATTGTTCGCTGTAGTACGTTGGTTGTTGCCAGTCATTCCTCTAGGCAGTGCCCAATGGATGAATGTAGTCATTATGTTATCCGTAATCAGTGTGGTATATGCTTCATGCATGGCCATCGTGCAAACCAATATAAAGCGCATGATCGCCTATTCATCCATAGCACATATAGGACTTATGTGTGCAGCTATTTTTTCGCATCAGATATTGGGTATGCAAGGCGCAGCGATTCAGATGTTCAATCACGGCATCACTATAGCCGGTCTTTGGATCATGGTCAGTATTATCGAAAATAGATTCGGTACCCAGGATATGCGGGAGATGGGTGGTGTAGCTAAAGTAGCGCCACTCTTCACTATAGGTCTGGTGGTAATCTCTTTAGCCAATATTGCACTTCCGCTGACCAATGGATTCATCGGAGAGTTTATGATGTTCAATGGTTTATTTAAAACCGTTTCACCTTATCATACTTTATTCACTGTGTTTGCCGGATTGGGGATCATACTGGCTGCGGTGTATACCTTGTCGATGATACAGAAAGTGGCTTATGGACCTGAAGGTGTGAAGACGGCTTCGTTTACCGATTTGACAATGAATGAACTTGTTGTGATGATCTTTTTTGTGTTAATGATATTGGTTTTAGGTTTCTATCCTAAGCTCTTGATGGATTTGATTTATGTACAACCTTAATAAATAAAAAAATGTGCAGGTTTTTACACGAAGAGCCTGCCTGAATACGAAACATGAATGCAATTATAGTATCGGCTTTATTGGGAGTAGTCATGATGTTTGCCGGCATAGTGCTCAAAAAAACTGTACAGATACAAGGAGTGGCTATACTTGGTATCTTGGCCTTGCTAGGGACAACAATCGTTGATTTGAATCTGGTTGGTGCTGAAACCAACACATTTTATCACATGATTGAACTGAATGCCGTGACGGCCTGGTTCAATGTGCTTATAACCTTCTGTTCGCTGGCTTATTTCACCTTGTTCTCAAAAGATATTGCGGCAGTAGGTAAGAATGATTCCGATTATTTCGCCTTACTTTTCTTTGTGATGTGCGGTGTGTATCTATTATCGACTTATTCAAATATGTTGATTTTGTTTTTGGGTATTGAAATTCTTTCTATTCCTCAATACATTTTAGCAGGCAGCGACAAGGAAAACATCAAAAGTAATGAAGCCTCGTTGAAGTATTTCCTCATGGGGGCTTTCAGTACCGGAATTTTACTCATGGGTATCACATTGATTTATGGAGCTACAGGAAGTTTTGATATTTTCAGTGAAAGCTTTATCGCACAATTTCAAAGCAGCGGAGGATTGAACACGATGTCTTTTGCCGGTGTTCTGTTATTGATCATCGCCATCGGATTTAAAGTGTCAGCGGCTCCGATGCATTTCTGGACACCCGATGTATACGACGGTACACCAACAGCGTTCACACCGTTTATGGCAACCATTGCCAAGGTGAGTGTGTTTGTGGCATTTATCCGACTGTTTCATTTATCATTTGGTAATGTGAGTAACGATTGGCAGACTGCGATTGCGGCTATGATCGTCCTGACACTATTGATAGGAAACCTTACTGCAGTGTATCAGCAAAGCGTAAAGCGAATGATGGCTTATTCGTCGATTGCACAGGCAGGCTTTATGTTATTTGCTATTTTCTCACTGAACAATTTAGCCTGGAGAGGGTTGATTTTATACAGTGTTGCCTATACGTTAGCCTCTTTGGGAGTCTTTGCTGTGCTGATAAAAATGAAAGATTATACCTACGAAGGATTCAACGGTCTTGCCAAAAAGGAACCCATATTGGCTGCCACGGCTACAATTTGTCTCTTATCCTTGGCAGGTATACCGTTGACAGGAGGCTTCTTTGCGAAATATTATGTGTTAAGTGCTACAGTGGAACAAGGTAAATGGATTGGTCTTGTCATCTTCGCTGTGTTGATGGCCGCTATCAGTGCTTATTATTATTTCCGTCTTATCCGCAGCATGTATTTCGCCGAAGGTGAAGCGGAATTAAGCTACAAGCCTACTTCGCTGGAAAAAACTTTTATGCTTGTCAATGCATTGCTTTTAATCCTGTTAGGTGTGTTGCCAGGAATATTGTAATAAGTTAATAAAGTCAGTCTGGACTCGGTATTTAGACTTCTGTTTTACTGCTCTAAAATTGGGCTAATTCCTACTAGTTAAGAGATATGGAGAAACCACGTATTTGAATACACGTTTATTCGCCAAGGGTTACAAAAGCAATATGTGGATTATGATCCTGAAATCAACAAGTGATTAGAGCCCCAATTCTTTCCGTTGTTTTGCATCAATCACATCAGGCGCATCGAGCATCATATCTCGTCCGGCATTATTTTTAGGGAAGGCGATGAAGTCGCGGATAGAATCGCTTCCACCTAACAAGGCGCACAATCGATCAAAGCCTAAGGCTATTCCTCCATGTGGTGGTGTGCCGTATTCAAAGGCGCTTAACAGGAACCCAAATTTCTGAATGGCTTCTTCTTTTGTAAAGCCGAGGGCACTAAACATTTTTTCCTGTAAGGCTTTATTGAAGATTCGGATGGAGCCGCCACCGATCTCTGTTCCGTTCAATACCAGATCATAGGCATTCGCTTTGATATCTATATATTTTGATTCGTCATCCATCCATGAAATATGTTCAGGCTTAGGTGAGGTAAACGGATGATGACAGGCGATATAACGTTTCTCTTCGTCGTCGTATTCAAACAGAGGAAAGTCCATCACCCAAAGCGGTTTGTATACGGCGGTATCACGCAAGCCAAGACGATTGCCCATTTCAAGACGAAGTTCGCTTATCGCTTTGCGCGTCAGTGCCTCTTCACCGGCAAGAATCAATATCAGATCTCCTGGTTTTGCTTCGCAGAACTCAGCGATTTGTTTCAGTTTATCTTCATTGAAAAATTTGTCAACAGAACTTTTGATGGTTCCATCGGTAGCCATTTTTACGTACACCAATCCTTTCATGCCCAATTGAGGGCGTTTCACCCACTCCGTCAATTCGTCCAGTTGCTTACGGGTATATTCACTACAACCCGTCGCAGCTATTCCAATCACCAGTGAAGCGTCGTCAAATACAGGAAATCCGTTTCCTTTAATGATGTCATTCAGCTTTTTCAAACGCATGTCAAAGCGGATATCGGGTTTGTCATTACCATATTGCTCCATGGCGTATTCCCATGTCATGCGCGGAAAGGCTTCTTGCATGTCAATTCCTTTCACGTCCTGAAAGATATGCTTGGTCATGTTTTCAAACATGTCTAAAATGTCTTCCTGGTTTACAAAACTCATTTCGCAGTCTATCTGCGTAAATTCAGGTTGACGGTCGGCACGCAAATCTTCATCACGAAAACATTTCACGATTTGAAAATAACGGTCATATCCAGCCACCATTAAAAGTTGCTTGAATAATTGAGGTGATTGAGGCAAAGCATAAAACTGTCCCTGATGCATACGGCTTGGCACCACAAAGTCACGGGCGCCTTCTGGAGTCGATTTGATCAGCATGGGCGTTTCCACTTCCATGAACTGATGGTTATCGAGAAAGTTTCTGGTAGCACGGCTCACCTTATAACGAAGTTCGAGATTACGTTTGATGGCATCTCTTCGCAAATCGAGATAACGATATTTCATACGCAGTTCATCTCCACCATCAGTATTGTCCTCAATAGTGAACGGCGGAGTTTCAGATGCGTTGAGAACCGTGTATTCACTCACTTCGATCTCAATATCACCTGTAGGCAGATTGGCGTTCTTATTGCTTCGCTCCATAACCGCACCTTTGATTTGTAAGACGAATTCACGTCCTAAGGGATTGGCTTCGAGCAAGGCATTCATTCGCTCATTAAAAAATAACTGTGTAATACCATAACGGTCTCTCAGGTCAATGAACGTGATACTTCCGAATTTTCGAATGGTTTTCACCCAACCGGAAAGGGTGATTTGTTGACCGATATGTGTAGAGCGTAATTCGCCGCAGGTATGAGTTCTGTACATGATATTTATTTTATGAAGGCGTGCAAATATAGAAAGAAAAAGGGCAGTCTAAACGCTGCCCTTTATATAAATTTAAGTGTGAACTTATTACCAGTTGCTTTCCTGCGCCTTATTCTTTTTCCATCGAAGATCAAATCCCAGACCTGTCATTACCATCCAATGGTTCTGATAGAAACGTTTCCCGTTCATTGGTATGTTACGGTCGACTTTGTATTCATTACGCAGGTAGTTAAATCCTAAACGCCATTTCATCACTTCATTCAGACGAAATGATCCATAGGCTTCACCTAACAGGGTTCCATAACTGTCAGAACCCAATGTGTTCAGGTTGAAAGCGTAAGGTTCGGTTTTGTATGGTACCTGATTGGCCGGACCGGGGTTGGTTTCATACGAACGGAAATATCCTTTTTTTGAATCTCCAAAATTGATACCGCCGATATCCCAGTTAAAGAATACATCCACACCTCGTTTGATATGAATCTTCAAGGCGAAATAAGCATTGAGTGTATTTGTCTGAACTTCCGGCATATATAAAGTATCTGCTCCGCCTGGATTCAATGCGGTCATTTTAGCACTTGAAGTGGTATATTCTCTTTTTTTAGAGCTAAATACGTTAGCCCTGATTCCTGCGCCAATGCTCAGCCATTGACGTTTACGGCCTATTCCATGAAGGTACTGAATATTTGCGCCGGCGCCCCAATGTGGATTGCCGTAATAGCCCAAATTTCCGTATACAGCAGCCTCTGCAGTCCTCTTCTTTAATTTCGCTCTCATGTATTGGGCTTCCGATGGTATGGCCATCAATGCCAATAGTGCGCATACGAGTATTCGTTTTAACATAATCGTCCTTTTGTTCTAAACTATAAAAATAAGGTGAGGATGATACAAATGCAACTATTTTTTGAAATAATGCCATTTACTTTTTGTTTTTACTTCAAGGATGCCACACCAGTGCCCTTAAGGCTGATGATTTGTAATTAGCTTGCGATGAAAAGGAACCAAGGTCTGCTAAAGGCAAAAAAGCGAGTAAAATAAGCAATTTACATGATGGGGAGATGAATATAGACTCGGGTGCCACAGGCATTGCCTGATTCGTCATATAAATCAACGAATTCGATGGGTTCATTGATATGGCCATGAGAAAGGCGAATGAGTCGTTCTTTGGTAATTTCAAGCCCTTTCGATTTATGCTGTTTAAGGCTATTTTTATGTTCAGCACTTTTTTTGCGACCGATGCCATTGTCTGTGATCTCGCACACAATCTGTGTCGTGTCGTTTTCAAATTCAATGAATTTGATTTTAAGTTCACCAACACCTTCTTCCTTATTGAGAAGTCCATGCCAAATGGCATTTTCAATGAATG
>CAIQUX010000260.1 GCA_903875055.1 uncultured Bacteroidota bacterium | reverse complement strand
TGGGGCTCCATTTGGTTTTGTTTCGAAATTATTTCGATTAATAACAATAGCGGGAACCCCAGCTATTGTTAGATATTCTTCGTTGAAATTTTTATTGACTAATGCGGCAGCACCGACCAAGGTGTGTGAAGGCACTTTAATGTTTGAACTTATGACACAGGCACTACCCAAGAAAGATGAATCGCCTACTATCGCATTACCTGCAAGGCTCACATTGTTTGCCATATGTACATGAGACCCAACCTGAGAACCATGCCCGATTTTAGTTCCATGTGCTATAACCGTAAACGGTCCTATAACAGTGTTTTCCGACAAGGATCCTTTCACAATGGTCACATCTGTTGCGATGAGACATTTCTCTTCAATAATAACTCCTCCGATCTGAGGCTGCATAATTCTATTGCCTTCCTCATCCCAAATCCATGCCATACCTCCTGCTCCAATCACGGAATTACTATCGATAACACAATCATTTTTTATTACAACGCCATCTTCAATAACCACATGATTATTCAGTCGCACGCGATTACCGATATTACAATCACCGATGACTGAAAATGGTCCGATAAAAACGTCTTCGCCAATCTGTGCGTTCTTTGAAATGATGGCGGTCGGATGTATGCCTGTAGGCAACTCCTTGACAAAAAAATGGGTCAGTTTATAATGGGTCAGTTGTGGATTCGAAACGACAATCTCAATATTATCAGATTCAAGTGGCCGGTTCGTAATGAGAATAGATTCCTTGATGGAGCTTTGCCAATCGGCATTGGCATGCTGTATAAAATAAATCCCGTTCGGAATTTCCCTTTTTAAACTGGCGGGTTTAAACTGCACAGTATTATCCAATGACACATTTCTGATGATTTTATATTCAACTTTCAATTCATTGAGCTTCTCAATGATATTTACTAATTCCATGATGAAATTATATTTGATATGGTAAACAGATTCTTCTCCTCTAACCCTTTGAATAAGGGCAAACACAATATTCTCTTCGATGTTTCTTCTGAAACCGGCATTTCCATACCATGGGTGTATTCTATCGTATTCAACGAAGGATAAAAGTAGCGTCGCGGAAAAATATCAGCCTTGTTCAATCGTTCGAGAACATTCAATAATATCTCTTCCGAAGGAAATAGCACAGGATAATAACTGTAATTCCAAGTGGCGCCGTCACGGATGCTCAGTTTCTTTACATCGGTGAAATCAAGATGTTGGTCGTAATACCCAACGACTTGCTTTCGCCCTTCAAGAATCTCTTCCATATGTGGTAATACGGCTAAGCCCATGGCGGCTTGCAATTCACTTATCTTGCCATTGATACCCAAACCAAAAAAATCAAGTGGCCCGTTGTGACCAAAGTTATGGCTGTAATAAATGGCATGTCGCAACGCCTGATCACGGCAAAAGATAGCCCCCCCCTCTCCTGTATGAAATAATTTGGTGGCATGAAAACTACAGGTGCTGATATCGCCATACTCAAAAATAGATTTCCTCTTATACGTCACACCAAAACAATGAGCGGCATCATAAATGACCTTAAGCCCATGTTTGTTGGCAATGGCTTCTATGGCTTCTATATGGCAAGGATTACCAAATACATGAGTCGCTAGTATACAGGTAGTTTTTGATGTGATAGCCGCTTCGATTTTCGTTTCATCGATGGTCAGGTAGTCTGGATGTATATCCACAAACACCGGTGTGCAATGTTCCCATACGATGGCTGCCGTGGTAGCCACGTAACTGAAAGGTGTTGTGATGATTTCACCACCGCCACCCAATAGTTTAAGTGCTATCTGAAGCGGAATGGTGCCGTTGTTGGTGATCAGTATGTTCGAGACATTCAGATATGATTTTAACTTGTCTTCCAACTCCTTCACTAATTCACCACGATTGGTCAACCACTCGTTAGACCATATCCTGGCAAGGAATGCGTCATATTCTTGAATCGGTGGCAAAAAGGATTTGGTAACAGGTATCATCGTGTTATGAACCAGGTTTAGATGGTCAGCAGATTCAATCCGATTGATCAACGTTTTCGCTAATAGTTTCTTTTCTTCAGGCATGTTACAAACGATACAGTTTAAACATGCCTGTGGCTGTTGTTATCCAAAAAAGCCTGGTTCTTTCTACTGAGCTGCTATGCGTTAATAAAATAAAATCATTGGAAAGAACTCCGCATCTTGGAACTGGAGTTGAAGCAAAATATAGAGATCGTTCGCGCAGATTACTTACCTGATCTTGATCTCTATCCATCGTTTTCGTCTTAACACTAGCCCAAATGGTGGATATGATGAAAATAATGATGAATGGAAAATTCCAAAGCAAGGTCGTTCCTACTATTTTAAATTCAGGCAACATGTTTTGCGACATAGTGCCAAAGTAATTTCGAATGGTTACATCTGAAGGCAAACCTGCATTAAAAGATAATTAGAATTTCCTTGGAAATTTCAAAAGGAACGTGGTTCCCCGATTCTTTTCTGAATTGATTTCGATTTCAGCATTATGAAAATCTGTAATCCTTTTTACAATGGCTAGTCCCAAACCATGCCCTGTTATACCTGATGTTTTGTTAGCCCTGTAAAACGGTTCAAATATATGTTCCTGTTCAGAAGGCGACATTCCGAATCCATTGTCCGTAAAAGATAAATCTATTGTTTGGTCCTGCACCGTGAGCGCTATTTGTACAGAATTATCGACACTGAATTTGTAACCATTATCTATTATATTCAGCAAGGCGATCTTAAGAAGTGCCTCATTGGCCGGAATGATAAGCCCATCCTGATTTTGGGGTAGATTTACTAAGCGGATCCTGAGATTACTTGAAGGATTCAATTTGGTATAATATTCTTTGCAATACCATACCACATCGTCAATTCGTACGTTCTGCAACACAACGCCAAGATTCATTTCATATGAGAGTCGAGAAAAATCGATGAGGTCAATCGTGGTCTTGTTCAAATGATCAAGATCTTCCAACACAGAATCGATGGTGTGCTGATATTCTTCGGCTGTGCGAAGCTTTAACTGGAGAACCTGCAATTGTGACGTAATGGCCGTCAACGGATTTTTCATTTCATGCGAAACGGCAGAAAGAAATATCTTTTGAAGTTTGATAGAATTCTGGATCTTATCCAGAAGCATATTGAAGGTTTGAGCCAGCTTTCCTATCTCATCTCTTGAGTTGACCACCTGAAGTCTTGCCTCTAGCGATTCAATGGGCAGTTTATTCACCTGACCGATCACATCGGAAAGCGGAGAAAGTGCCCGTTGTGCAAATAAGCGACCGGCTATTGACACGATGATGATACTGACTCCATATAATATGGTCAGCAACCTGAATAGGAATGCATTCTTAGCTAAACTTTCCCAATCTATATCTCCGGCGACAATGATGGCACCATCATATTTACCAGGGTAAATTTTACCAAGGACCCTATACTTCCCAACTTCAAATTCCAATTCATGTTGTTGTTGAATCTTGTCCAGAAAAGACTTGCTTAGATGATAGTCAATAGTATCATTGGTTGTATATATTTGCTTCCCATCCTTGTTGAAAATAGTAATATCCTCACTCGACTCCGGAAACCGCATTAAGTTATTCACCCCACACAGTGAAGCTGAATCAATGCTATTAAAGTTAAAATAAAGTTCAGCGGTTGCATCTGCTTTGAATCCTATCTTCCTGTAATATTCTGTTTTCCTGTTCTGATACAACAACGCATAAATCATCGAAAAACAAAAGAGAATGATAAAGGCTACCAATATGATGAACTGCACAGTAAGTTTGGTTCTGATTTGCATGGTTCATCAATGCGATTTAAATATATAACCGATTCCCTTTCGGGTTTGAATATATCTGACATGGCTGTTATGAGAAATTTTGTTTCGTACATAACTGATATATACTTCCAGAATATTTGTGCCCGGATCAAAATCGAGCCCCCATACATGCTCGATAATCTGTTCCTTCGTGAGAAGAATTTCTTTATTCAACATGAAATATTCCAGCAAATGAAATTCCTTGGCGGTCAATTGAATCGGTGTACTATTACTGAACACTTCTTTAGTATCTATATTAAGGCTAAGGCCTTCATATTCTATAATATTCGCTATACGAACTTCCTCTGTAGATCGCTTCAGCAATGACTTAACCCTGGCCAATAGTTCTTTGAAATCGAATGGTTTAACAAGATAATCATCACTGCCTGAATCGAACCCTTTTAACTTATCCTCTGTCAAACCTAATGCTGATAAAATGAGAATCGGCACCGATTTATTTTTCTGCCTGACCCTCTGACACACTTCAAAACCATCAACCTTAGGCATTAAAATATCGGTAATAATCAGGTCGTAATGATTTGCACTAATCATTGATAATCCTTCCTCCCCGTCATGTGCATATTCGACAGCATAACCGTTTTCAACCAGCCCCTTAGCAATGGTTGTGACGGTTTTTATCTCGTCCTCAAGCATGAGAATTTTGTACATAGTATCATTCTTTACGCGCGAAAGGATACTCTGTCTGCGCATGGAAGGCTAAAAGTAGCAATAAAAAAATTAGTGGACCAATAAATCTGATTGGGACACCTAATTAATTTCTTGTACCAGAGACAGGAAATCGAACCAGTAATGAATAAAAGCCACCCGGCAAGGACTTGTCCGCCGGCTAACCACTATTGATTAAACTCATTTGATTTCTTCGAATTCGAGCTCATCCTGTCTTACATTCTGACTCCTTCTCACGGGTGCCGCACAACCGCTCACTCCGCAACAACCTGTATTACTGGCTGCCTGAAACAGGAAGATGGCGGCGATGAAACCGGATACGGCATCATTCATGCGGAAGGCTTGTATGGCAATAGCAATACCAAGTCCCAATCGAAACCAACGCATGAAGTGCCAACCGGTAAGTAGTGTTTGTCTCATCCTTTAATGCTATGTTGAAGGGAACTCCAGCTTCCTCCATTATGTACTTCCTTATATCCGTTTGCTTTCAGGATACTTTTTGCCGACGCACTGCGCATGCCTGAGGCACAACAGGTAATGATCGGCTTTTCTTTATCTTTCAATTGTTGCAGATTTTTGTTTAATTGGTCAACCGCAATATTAAGCGATCCTTTTATATGACCACCTGCGTATTCGCCCTTACTGCGCACGTCCAGGATGATGGCTCCTTGTTTGACAAGGGCTGCGTAATCTGTTTTCGGGCCTAAGCCGAAGAGTTGCTTTAATGTCTGTAGCATGTATGGTTATACTGTTTGAGCGTGATAATAATTGACGTCGAGCCATGAACCTCCGTTCATACAATCGATTCCTTGTTGTGAGAGGTAACGTTGGGCTTGCCCGCTTCGTCCACCTGAAGCGCAACATAAGACAAGTGGCAAGTTCATGGACTTGATTTCATCCATATGGTTTGGGATGTCGTGAAGGGGTATATTGACCGAGCCGGTTACGTGACCGCCCATGAATTCTTCGCGTGTCCGCACGTCGACAATAGTTCCCTTTTTTTCCTTGATGAGGTGTTCAATATTCATATTGTAGTGTTTATTTTTCTTTTTGAAATAGATTAAAAAGCAAGCCTCCCATGACAGCTCCGTAGAGTGTGCTGTTCAAAGGCTTTGATGTAATGGCACATGTACCACTTGCGCAACCCACAAAGTGATAGTAGAGATAGCCTCCGACGGCACCTGCCATCAGACCGATGAGAGTCAATTTGTGTTTCAATATGGCATTCATCTATTTAGGCGTCAGTTTTCTTCTTGGTCGACAAACCGAAAGGCAGATAAAGAGGGCAAAAACTCATGAAGCTTGTAGCTACAAGAATAATAGCCAGAGCCATCAAAGCCAATGCCAGCGTACCGGATATCTGGTGTGTCAGGTATAAGATGGCAATCACTGCGGCGAGAAAGAGTCTAACGACTTTGTCTATGGTTCCAATGTTTTGTTTCATACAATTTGATTTTTAGATTATTAAATAATTCTAATGCAAAGGTGAAACGATGCTGCTTGCCTCACAGCTACTTTTGTTACACAAGTGTAATTTTATTTCTACCTAGCTTCACCAGCCCTTCTTGTTCCATCTGTTTCAGCAAACGCGACACGACAACTCTGGCCGTACCTAATTCATTCGCAAGATTCTCATGAGTCACAACCAGCGTCTTGCTGGCAGTCAGTTCGCATTTCTTCCGGATAAAATTCAAAAGACGTTCGTCCATTTTCTTAAATGCCACCGCATTGACGACTTCCAGCAATTCCTCGAATCGTTTATGATAGAGACGGAAGATATAATCGAGCCATTCAGGATAGTCCTTGATCAACTGAGTGACTTTATCAATAGGAATAAAGAGTATTTCAGTCTCTTCTTCGGCGATCGCCTTCACTTTGCTGGTATCATGATGAATACCGCCGAGAAACGACATGATACAACTCTCTCCTGCCTGAATATAATACAACAAAAGCTCCCTACCTTCATCATCGGATCGCATGACACGTATACTACCTTTGGTGACAATCGGAATAGCCCTGATATAGGCATTCTCATTCAGGATAACATCGCCTTCCGCGAAGTTCTTAGAAACACCATATTCAAAAAGTTTCTCCCTGATTTCAGGCATTGCTTTAAATTCATTTAATCGATTTTCTTCCATCAGGTAAAGGTAAAGATTGTTCGCAAGTTTCAGGATGAAACTCCTTTTTTAGGGGCCTCCTTTCGAATGCCTTGAAATATGATTTTTATCATGATTTGATTAAAAACAATACCATCATAAGAATTAAATCTGAGATATGTTATGACCGAGGTCATAAGCCTTGATTTCATTCCTGGGTAGCTTTGTACAATAAAAAAAAGCATAGCATGAAAAAAATCATTTTATTCTCATTCACTGTAGCTACCTTACTCATTGCCGCTTGCGGAGGGTCAGGTACTAAATCTAGTTCATCCAAACCTGAAAGCATGGTAAATAATGATGCATCATCATATGACCCAACTCGTGGTGAAGGCAAATTCAGTGCCGATAACGTAAAATTGGATCCAGCCATCGATGAGAAAATGGCGGAAGCCGGAGCAGCGATTCAGTCAGTCAAATGCGGAGCCTGTCATAAACTGACAGAAGAAAAACTCGTCGGTCCGGGGTGGAAAGGCATCACCAAACGTAAGACACCACATTGGATCATGAATTTCATTACCAATCCTGACCCGATGATCGATAAGGATCCTGAAGTACAATCACAATTGGAGATTTGCCTCGTACGTATGCCAAATCAAAGTCTGACTGATGAAGATGCACGGAACCTTGTTGAATTCATGCGTAAAAATGACCAATAAATTAAGTTCACAATAAATTTAAATATAAAATATGAAAAGTACAATACTTAAAATCGGACTGGTTGTTTTAACATCCGCTGTTTTTATGAGCGGTTGCAAACCCAATAATGCAGGGAATGCTGTTTCCGGCGATGCTTCGAAAGCCTATGTAGCGCCCGGCAAGTATGATGAATTCTACAACTTTGTAAGTGGAGGATTCAGTGGACAAATGAGTTGCTATGGTTTACCAAGCGGACGTCTGTTACGTGTTATTCCTGTATTCTCTGTAGATCCTGAAAAAGGCTGGGGATATAGCGAAGAAACTAAACCGATGTTGAACACCTCACATGGATTTGTGCCTTGGGATGATTTACATCACACTGAAATGTCACAGACCAATGGCGAAGTTGATGGCCGTTGGGTTTTCGGTAATGCGAATAACACACCCCGTGTCGCCCGTATCGATTTGAAAACATTCAGAACCGCTGAGATCATTGAATTGCCAAATAGTGCGGGCAACCACTCCTCTCCGTTCATTACCGAAAATACAGAGTATGTGGTAGCGGGTACTCGTTTTAGTGTACCACCGGATAATGCCAATGGTGATGTTCCTATCAGCAGTTATAAACAAAATTTCAAAGGCTATTTAAGCTTTATCAGTATTGGTAAAGAAGATGGCAAAATGGATATCGCCTTCCAGATTAAATGCCCGGGCGTCAACTTCGATTTGAGTCATGCCGGTAAAGGGAAATCACACGGATGGTTCTTCTTCTCTTGCTATAATACTGAACAAGCTAATACTTTATTAGAAGTAAATGCTTCACAAAAAGATAAGGACTTTATTATGGCTGTCAATTGGAAAAAAGCTGAAGAGTATCTGAAAGCCGGCAAGGGCGAAAAGATTGCTGCAAAATATGCACACAATCTGTATAGCGACAAGACGCACTCAGCTACTTCTGAAATGAGAACCGAAGTGACCGTGTTAGATGCTTCTGTATTGAAAGATATCTGTTACTTTATACCATGTCCTAAATCGCCTCATGGTTGCGACGTGGATCCATCAGGTGAATATATAGTAGGTAGCGGTAAATTAGCTGCCTTGATTCCTGTATTCAGTTTTGATAAAATCCAATCCGCTATTGCTGCCAAATCGTATGATGGAGAATTTGATGGCATCCCTGTCATTAAATACGAAGCCGCATTATATGGTGAGGTAAAAAAACCAGGTCTCGGACCTTTGCATACAGAATTTGACGGTAAGGGAAATGCCTATACCTCATTCTTTGTATCGTCTGAAGTAGTTAAATGGAATATCAAAGATCTTAAAGTACTTGATCGTGCTCCAACATTTTACTCAGTGGGACATCTTTGTATACCTGGTGGCGATAGCAAAAAACCATTCGGTAAATATCTGATTGCTTACAACAAGATTACAAAGGATCGCTACTTACCTACCGGCCCAGAATTGGCCCAAAGTGCCCAGATATTTGATATCAGTGGTGAAAAAATGCAGATGATTCTTGACTTCCCAACGATAGGTGAACCCCACTATGCGCAAGCTGCACCAGCTGACCTGATCAGAAACAATGGTCAAATCAAGATCTTCAAGATTGCGGAAAACCAACATCCTTACGTATCGAAAGGAGAAGGCGAAACCAAAGTGATTCGTGATGGCAATAAAGTACATGTGTATATGACCTGCATCCGTTCACATTTCTCGCCTGATAATATCGAAGGTATTAAAATGGGGGATGAAGTTTTTTTCCATATCACCAACTTAGAACAAGACTGGGATGTTCCTCATGGCTTCGCCATCAAAGGGGCCGCTACGTCTGAACTGCTGATTATGCCAGGTGAAACGCAAACTCTGAAATGGTCACCGGACAGAGTTGGTATGTTCCCAATGTATTGTACTGATTTCTGTAGTGCGCTACATCAGGAGATGCAAGGATATGTGAGAGTATCACCAGCTGGAAGCAACACACCGCTTACTTTTAGTCTTGGCAAAACCGCCCCGGCCGACTCTACAAAAAAATAAATTGTTATAATCGATAAAGAGAGCAGGTCTGATTCATCATCATCTGCTCTCTTTTTTTTAGAATACTCATCATGAATCAAATAAAAATGTCTACCCTTTCAAAGATACTTCTGGCCATAAGCAGCATGTTTTTAGCGATCTCCATCGTCGTGCCTATCTGGCGTATTGAATTGGATGCTCCACAATACCCTGAAGGATTGACCTTGCTGATATACTCCCATTCATTGGGAGGCAATGTCGATATCATCAACGGGCTCAATCACTATATCGGCATGAAGACCCTGCATGCGGAGGAATTCATCGAATTCAAAGTGCTTCCGTATATCATCGGTTTCTTCGCCTTGTTATCTATCCTCGCTGCGTTCATCGGACGCAAAAAACTCCTGTACACTTTACTTGCCTTATTTATCATCTTTGGTATCGTAGCGATGGTTGATTTCTGGCGATGGGAATACGATTACGGACATAAACTCAATCCGGAAGCCGCCATCATCGTGCCTGGCATGGCTTATCAGCCTCCATTGATCGGGTTTAAACAATTATTGAATTTCGGCGCGTATTCAATTCCTGATATAGGTGGATGGTTATTCATTGCAAGTGGATTATTAATGTTATTTTCGACCCTTATTGAAACGGGTATCATGAAAAAATTTCAAAAATCTAAACATATTATTGCTGCCGTTTCTTTCATCCTGATCATCATGTCATGTTCGGCAGATACACCGACACCGATAAAACTAAATAAGGACAATTGTGATTTTTGCAAGATGACTATCGCTAACGGGCATATGGCAGCTGAAATCAAAACAAAAAAAGGACGAACCTATAAATTTGATGACATGGGCTGTCTGTTGCATTATATAAAAGAGAATAAATCGCAGGGAATTAGTGCCTTTTATGTCAACGATTTTACAAGTGTAAATAATCTGATGGATGCACAGAAAGCCTATTTTATTAAAGGCGAACAAATTGAAAGCCCAATGGGCGGCCATATTGCCGCCTTTAAAAACAAGGAAGCCGCTCAGCCCTTCATATTAAAATACAGTGCTGAAGAAATTACATGGCAAGATTTACAAAACTAAATATTGTCATATCTTTCTTGATTATCATCATGTTCGTCGCATGTGATTTGGCTATTGCGAGCACTATTCATGTCGGTGGTAAATATCCAATACGAAAAATACAAGAGGCTATTTCGATGGCTAAACCGAATGACAGTATTCTGGTTGAAAAAGGTGTTTACAAAGAAGGCAATCTTCTGATCGACAAGAAGGTTTACATGATTGGGATAGGCAAACCTATACTAGACGGGCAGAAAAAATACGAAGTGGTTTCTATCAAAGCAGATAGCGTGGTGTTTGACGGATTTACTGTCGAGCATTCGGGCATAGCCACCCTCGACGACCCGGGAGGTATCAAAGTATATAATGGCCGTGGTGTGATTGTTCAGAACAACACCCTTGAAGACAATTTCTTTGGTATCTATATCCAATATGGCAAGAATTGTATCGTGCGAAATAATCATGTCAGGGCTTATGGCGTCGAAGAACAACAGATCGGAAATGGCATTCATTGCTGGAAAAGCGACAGCATGCAAATTATCGGGAATACGATTTCCGGACATCGTGACGGCATCTATTTTGAATTTGTAACCAACTCAGTCATCTGGCGGAATATCTCGACAAAAAATATTCGTTATGGTCTCCACTTCATGTTCTCAAACAATGACTCGTATATAACCAATGTGCTAAAAAATAATGGCGCCGGCGTGGCCGTGATGTTTTCGAAAAAAGTCTCGATGCTGAATAATTTCTTTGAAGACAACTGGGGTGACGCCGCCTATGGTATCTTATTGAAAGAAATTTCTGATGGCTATATCATCGGTAATCATTTTAGTCGTAATACAGCCGCCCTTTATCTTGAAGGTGCAAGCCGACTGGTGGTGCAGAAAAACACGTTTGAAGGAAACGGCTGGGCTATGAAAGTTCAGGCCAGTTGTATGGACAATACGTTTGAAGACAATAATTTCATCCATAACACATTTGATGCAAGTACCAACGGAAGTCTGGTGTTGAATACCTTCAACCACAACTATTGGGATAAATATGAAGGATATGATCTGAATAAGGATGGCATCGGCGATATCCCATTTCATCCTCTCAGTCTTTTCTCTGTGTTAGTCGAAAAGAATCCACCAACCATGCTCTTATTCCGCAGTTTTATGGTAACCTTGCTTGACAAATCTGAACGCATGTTACCCAGTCTGACACCGGATAATTTTAAAGACCCTCAACCAAGAATGCACCCTTTGAAATTATGATAGAAGTAAAGAACGTATCGAAGCAATTCGGGAAACTTCAAATCCTGAAAGATATCAGTCTCACATTGTCAAAAGGAGAATGTGTGGCCATGATAGGTCCTAACGGTTGTGGCAAAACCACCCTGATCAAAACAATCCTCGGTATGGTGATACCTACCAAGGGCGATACGTTTTTTGAAGGCAAGTCAATTCAAAATGAATATGCCTATCGAAATAAGATCGGCTATATGCCACAAATTGGACGTTACCCGGACAACATGACTATCGGACAAATCATACAAATGATGAAGGATATCCGAAGTGATCATGATAATCTGGATGAACAATTATACATCAATTTCAAGCTTGGCGGCTTACTGGAGAAAAAAATGCGCACCCTTTCGGGCGGCACCACTCAAAAGGTGAGTGCCATATTGGCCTTCCTCTTTAATCCGGATGTACTCATCCTTGACGAGCCTACTGCAGGACTTGATCCTGTAGCCTCCGAAATTCTAAAAGAGAAAATAAGTTCAGAAAAAGCAAAAGGCAAGCTTATTCTCATTACGTCACACCTGCTAAGCGAACTGGATGATATGATAACACAAATCGTGTTCATGCAGGACGGTAATATTTCATTTCATAAAGGCATACAAGAATTGTTGGATGAAACGGGTGAACAAAAAATTTCGAAAGCCATTGCTCACTATTTAAAACAAACACAGCATGTTTAAGATCACCAAAATCGTTTTGCTGGATATCCTGAAGAGCAAGTTTGTTTTGTTCTATACCCTTCTTTTATTCGTAATGTCATGGAGTGTGTTTAATCTGGAAGACAACTATGCGAAAGGCATCTTATCATTATTGAATCTGATTTTGTTGACTATCCCATTAGTCTCTATCATGTTTTCGACCAGCTATCTGTATAACAGTTCAGAATTTGTCGAGTTGCTTCTTGGGCAACCATTAAAACGAAGCCGCATATGGATCAGTTTCTATGCCGGATTAAGTCTGGCTCTGACGCTGGCCTTTTTGGTCGGAACAGGCATACCAGTTCTGATCTATGCTTTTTCTACGGTCGGCATCATGATGATTGTCATAGGGGTGCTGATCACTATTGTCTTTATTTCATTGGCCATGTTGTGTTCTATTCTCACACGAGACAAGGCAAAGGGAATAGGCTTATCTATCGTGCTTTGGTTGTTCTTCGCTCTGCTTTTTGACGGCATTGTGCTTTTTCTCTTATTCCAACTTTCAGATTACCCGATTGAAAAGATGATGATAGGCGTGTCGGCACTGAATCCCATCGATCTCTCAAGAATTTTGATATTGCTTCATTTAGATCAATCGGCCCTGATGGGATACAGCGGAGCGATCTTCAAAGATTTCTTCGGAACCACCTCAGGCATGATCGTTTCCCTTTCTGCCTTATGTGCCTGGGCTATTGCGCCTTTTCTCATTTCGCTCAAACGATTCAACAAAAAAGATCTTTGACCATTGACGAAATCAAATTACAACTCAAGCAATCTGCTCATCCTGTGGCCAGAGTATTATATATTAAAGACCATTTCAGGGTTCTGTCCATAGGATTCAATAATCAAAAGGTACTGAAAGATCACAAGACTCCAAATGATTCAACCCTATTGGTCACGGAAGGTCATGTATGTTATAAGGAATCAGAAAAAGAAATCATATTGAATCAATATGATGAATTTAAGACACCTGCCAACGAAATCCATTCAGTTACAGCCTTGAAAGATAGTATTTGTCTATTGATACAATCCTGATATCCATCTTTCTATTAAACAGAAAAGGCGAATGAATGAACATCCGCCTTTTCTATATTAAAAAATGAAAAAACTTATTTTGCTGAAGGAAGCAATACATTATTCACTACATGAATGATCCCGTTCGATGCAGGAATGGAAGCTACGATCTCGGCATTGCCGTTTACAAATGTCTTACCATCCTTTTTCGTAATCTTCACGTTACCACCATCCACCATACCGATACTTTGTCCGTCTTGCATAGATTCTGTTTTCAAAACGCCGACATATACGTGATATTGAAGGATCGTTGTGAGTTTGTCTTTGTTCTCTGGCTTCAAAAGATCAGTGACGGTGCCTGCAGGTAATAAATCGAACGCTGCATTGGTTGGTGCGAATACGGTAAACGGACCAGCGTTGCTCAAAGCGTCAACCAATTCGGCTGCTTTCACTGCTGTGACCAGAGTCGTATGGTCTTTACTGCCGATAGCAATCTGAACCACATTCGGATTGGAGATATCATCTTTAACTCCGGACTGCCCTGTGGCTTTTGCCTGTTCAGAACCTGATGTGTTTTCAACTTTATCAGCACCTGAGTTGCAGGATAGAAAGCTTACTGAGCAAACAAGTAATAAACTGTAAATGATCTTTTTCATATGAATTATTTTTATACACAAATGTAATTTCAGGACCTTCCCTTTATTTATGCGTTCAATCATAAAGTGATATAAATCATGTTTCCTTACCGGTAGTTTCTCCTATAAGCAACATAGTGATTCCGCTGAACATCATGAGCGCAAGAATAAACAATACTTCATTTGTAACTGGCACCGACGTATAACTGAAGGATGCAATTCCCTGAATCGCCAACATGATTTCGGTACTATAGATTCCAATGGCTAACAGAACAAGACCGCCCTTTGAAAGGCCTGAATGTCGGATCAGCTGATTCGCCATCATATAGGTCAATAAAAACAAAGATATGATGGCCAGTAAGACGAGATGCAGATAAGCTATCACAATCGGTCTGAAACCAAAAGCCAGCTTGCTGACATAAGGGATAACTGACCCTAATTGCAACGAGAACTTCACCGTCAGAGCAATGGATACCAGCAGAAGCAGATAACGGATTAACGTAGGTGTCTTCTGTCTGATCTGCTCAGAGTACCTGAATAGTCGTTTAACTAGCAGTACCCAAGCGGTGAATTGAACCATAGCCGCGATTACAACCAGACAATATATCCAGAACGGCATATCCATCCATAAGGCTGACAGGAAATAGGCTGGAACACAACTGAATGCGAACATCCTGAAGATGGATTTATCATCTCTATAACCTGGAATCGATGTCTGAAAATAGAGTTGCAAAAATCCCATGGCTGCAAAGAAGAACCATCCGTTATATTGGAAATGAAGATAAAAATAAACAGAAGCGAGATACCAATGTTGAGGGATATTTCGTGTCGCCATCATATACGCCAAGGCAAGTGTTCCGAAGGAAGATAAGACATTGAAGATGAGAGCTGCTTTAAACCACTTTACACTGTCAGTTATCTCAGACAACTTTCTGACATCGCGAATGAAAGCGGAAATAAAGAAGTAGGAAATAATCAATGAACTTGTCGAAAAAAATATCGACAAACCATTATACCCCCAAATCGAAAACGAAATCAGCATACCATAAGCCGAAAGGAGATTGGCCCAAATAAGCAAGTTATAATGACGCGTATTTATTCCTTTGTCACTTTTATCCAGAAATAAAATCATCAGCGTCATCAAAGTATGTGTCACCCAACCGTAAAATGCAAAATGTGAATGGGCATGTTGCAGATTGGTCTGATCAAAATAAGGAAACGCAAAACCGATCTTATAACGCATGAGTACACCTAAACAGGCTACAAGAAACAGATTGATCAACGATATCCTGACCCTTACAGAAAGTTGTGAATTCATAGGCTTAGTAAATTACCTTCCTGTTAATGATATCTACTTTTTTCATTTCTTTCATTCGACAAAGTGTCCGGATCACCGTTTCAACACGGAGCCCGGTAAAATCGGCAATAATCTGTCGGGTAAATGGTATGACCACTTTTTCGTGTTCTGCACATTTTTTCTTATAAGAATCCAGAAACGACAAAATCCTAGCTTCAGGTGAATGATTGATAATTTCAGCTGCTGTAACAGATTTATGATACAGACGTTCAGCAAACACCTGTAGTAATTCAGATTTTATTTCCGGGTTTTTATACAGAATCTCCAGAAAATCCTCTTTCGGGATTCGTAATATCAATGATTCAGTAAGAGAAACAGCTGTGCTTGGGTATTTTTCGTTGATCAATAAAGGAGGCTCACCGAAACTTTGACCTGGAGAGAAATATCCCTGGAGGAATTGCTTTCCTTCATTGTTATCATTGAACATTTTAACGGTGCCTTCCACAATCTGATAATAGAATTTAGCACCTTCATTTTCATAAAAAATAACTTCATTCTTACCATAGTGCTTTTGCATAGCACCTTTTGACTTCAGTAAAATAGGATCGATATGCATTTTTTGATAGTTTTAGTTTATCAGATTTCGTGAACCATCTCTGACAAGATCAGCCAGTTCGCCAATATTCTTATTATATAATATTTCTTCAATCTCCTTTTTAGCCTTCAGATATTCAAAATGAATGGGGCATGGTTTGCTGGCCGAGCATTTTGTTAACCCCAACACACATCCGTTGATTTCAGCCGTACCATCAACTATTCTGACAACATCCTGAATTGGATTCATCTTTTGAACAGGTGTCATATAGAATCCGCCATTAGCACCCTTCACACTGTTCAATACGTTATTTTTTGATAATAATTGAAGGAGTTTCCCAAGCGTGTGTCCGCTTTCATCTATGTGAGAAGCTACATTCTTGATGGTCACAAATTCAGATTCGCTTGAATTAGCAGCAATATAGATCGAGGCTTTAATTGCTACTTTACACATATGTGAGAAAATCATGTCCAGAGATTAATGGTACAAATGTAAGCAATAAAGCATTATAGTACTTGTTTACTTTATATTATTTAAATTATGTTGCATTCTCCCACTTCATAAATACATGACAACCATTAAAGGCTTTACCATTTACCGAAAAAATACAAAGAACTCAGAAAGAAACCATATGCCATCAATTATACCAACGGGCTGCGATGATTGTAATGCTTGAAGAATAAAGAAAATAAGATTGGGTTTAAGAAAACTATCTTAATTTTATGGCTTGTCCCATTTTCCTGGAGATTCAATTTTATAGAAAATCTTACAGTTTAATTAAACACCTCCTCACATTACTTTACTTTTTCGTTTCACGCATGAAAAAAATATACCTAATTCTACTTCTAAGCCTGCATATGATATTCCTCCAGGCCACACCTCAGTCTACAGCCCGGATTTGGAATGAAATGCAATTAAATGCAATCCGAATCGATGCTGCCAGACCGCCTGTCCAGGCAAGGAACTTATTTCATGTTTCGCTAGCGATGTATGATGCGTGGGCCACATATGACAGTGTAGCTACCACCTATCTACTTGGAAAGACTATCAATGGCGTAACCTACCCATTCAACGGCATTCCTGTCCCAGCAGATATCAATGCCGCCAGAAACAAAGCAATTAGTTATGCTGCATATCGAGTTTTACAAAACCGCTATTCATTGTCACCCAACTGGTATACGACGAGTATGAAATTGGATAGTGCCTTTCTAAGTTTAGGTTATGACAACTCAATCGTTGCCACTAATTATTCAAGTGGTGACCCTGCAGAACTTGGGAATTATATTGCACAGCAAGTGATCGCCATGGGTGATAATGATGGCGCGAACCAAGCAAATAATTATGCCGGCACAGGTTATTCGCCAAACAATGCCCCTTTGTTTCTTTTTTACGCAGGTAACTCTGCCATGACCAATGTAAATTCTTGGCAACCCCTTTCATTTGTAACATGCATCGATCAGAACGGTATCCCCTGTGGTTCAAGTACGCCAAATTTTGTTTGTCCATTGTGGGGAAAGGTTTTGCCTTTTTGTATGCCACCTTCTTCTGCTACGATTTACAACCGAAGCGGTGTCGATTATCCTGTTTATTTCGATCCGGGTGTTCCGCCTTTATTGAATACAAGCAATGCGAACGATTCAGCCAGTCAAATACTCAAGTGGGGGCATTCGATGGTATCCGTGTGGTCTTCACATTTAGATCCCAGCGACCCAACCATCTGGGACATTTCACCACATAGCAAGGGTAATATCCAAAGTTATCCAACAATATACTCACTGGCTTCGCTCCAGTCGTTTTACAATTTCACCACCGGTGCTTCGATGGGCATCGGGTACACGATCAACCCTGTCACGGGATTGCCCTACACCGTGCAAAATGTTAAGCGGGGCGATTATGCTCGTGTAGCATCGCAATATTGGGCTGATGGCCCGAATTCTGAAACACCGCCGGGACATTGGTTTACGTTCCTGAATAGTGTGAGCGATTATCCCGGGTTTCAAAAAAAGATTGGCGGCACAGGGCCGGTCTGCTCCAATCTTGAATGGGATGTAAAATCCTTCTTTTCACTGGGAGCCGCCATGCATGATGCTGCCATCGCCTGTTGGGGTATCAAAGGTTGGTATGATTCACCAAGACCCATATCTATGATCAGAAAAATGGCTGAGCTTGGACAAAGTTCAAACCCTGCCCTCCCACATTATCATCCTGGAGGCTTGCCATTGATTACAGGCTATATTGAGCTGGTCACGCTAAGCGATCCGTCATCATTGCGAGGCACTGGCAATGTAAATGTCAATAAAATAAAAGTCAAAGCGTGGAAAGGATTTTCAAACATCTTCACGTCAAACGGAGTACCTATTAATGCGGCCGGTGTTGGCTGGATACTAGCTGAAAACTGGATGCCTTACCAACGCGAAACATTTGTCACACCGCCTTTTGCAGGATATACTTCTGGTCACTCGACCTATTCCCGAGCGGGTGCACTTTGCCTTTCGAACCTGACTGGCAGCCCGTATTTTCCTGGTGGATTGGCAGAGTACGTGATTCCTGCCAACAGCAACTTCATCGGCTTCGAGAAAAGTCCAACCACACAAATAAAACTTCAATGGGCTTCGTATAAGGATGCCTCTGACGAAGCAAGCCTTTCCAGAATATGGGGAGGCATACATCCTCCATTTGACGATTTGCCGGCTCGAATGATCGGTGAACAGATAGGCAATCAGACATTCAATAAAGCCAAATCATATTTCGATAATCAGGTAGTTTCTGTGTCTATCGTTTGTAATACAACAAATCCTGTTTGTTCTGCCTCATCCATCACCCTTTATGCGACCACTCAGAATGCGCCTGCCTATCCTGTCTTTACATGGAAGAAAAACGGAATGGTCATCAGCAGCGGCACCATCGACTCAATCATCGTCACTTCGTTTGGGAATAACGACGTATTTGTTTGCGAGATCACGGCCAACGAATACAAGATTGCCAGCAATAGTATCACAGTCAACATGAACTGTCCGCCATATGCACAGCCGATTAAATTAATACTGCAGGGCTATTACATTGGTGCCGGCTTCATGAATGCAGTGCTTGCCAACGAAGGTATAGGTTCTGATCCAATGTTGACTGATTCGATTGACATTGAATTACATGACATCCAGGCCCCTTATCAATTGATTGAAACAAGCAGGGTTCCATTGATGACTGACGGTACTGCCTTAGGCCAATTCTCATCTCCAATAGGCGATTATTTTATCGCTATCAAACATCGTAACACTATCGAAACCTGGTCTGCAGAACCTGTTACTCTCGGATCCGGAATCCTATATGATTTCACGACTACTTCAGATAATGCTTACGGCTCCAATGAAGTAAAAGTGGAAAATGGCGTTTACGCATTCTATACCGGCGATTTAAATATTGATGGAAACATCGATCTGCTGGATCTGAATTTATTGGAGTATGACATCAATACATTCGCTTTCGGCTATCTGAACTCGGATATTAATGGAGACGGCAACGTAGACTTACTGGATTCACCTGTGATCGAAGACAATGTGAGCAATTTTATCTTCTCAATTCATCCGTAAGACGACACAAACTTACTGCACCTCATAACAACCAATACTTGGTATACTACCTCTGGTCAAACCATCAAGATCATCAATGATGCCAGGAATATTCACACCAGCCAATTTCACTGCAGACGTCGGTATGGGATGGTAGTCCCATTTGCTGTAATCTTGAAATTGCGGATCACTATTTTTAATAAGATTACTGCTCACCACATTACTCAAAACGGCAGTGCGTTTAATCAAACAATTAGTCAGAGTGACATTATAAGCCCAATCATTTTTTTTACCGAAAATTATTTCGTCATCCAGTGGACCATACACGATACAGTTCGTAAACGTGGCATTCAGATCATGACCTGTATAACCCGTCAGACTTGTATCCCTGTAATTTAAAATAGCAGCTGTCGGTTCTTGCGAATGATTGATCCCTAATCCACCGTACGTGGCCAGCGTACAATAATTAAAGTAGTAGGTTCCTCCTTCAAGGATGGCCAGATTCTGCGAACCGCATGTATGGATCAGGCAATTGTCAGCTCTGATAAAGGCATTATAGGCAAGGATACCATAACCAAGTGAATTTTCAATGATTGTATTTTTCAATTCGAGCGTCGGGTTATTAATATCAAAATAATTAGGTGGTTGCACATAGATGGCGGCATCAGTAAATCCTGCATTTTTAATCACTGCATAATTGATATGTGATTTTTCACTGGCTCCCAGAAAATGTATTCCTCTCCATTCGCCCGGATAATCTTTGTATCCAAAATAATCACGATCTAAGCGGTCTCCCTGAAAGATAACGCTGTCTTGTTTGGTACCATATACATTCAATGTGCCCTTGACATACAGTTTAGCATCCTGATGCATATAAATCCTGCAACCTTTCTGTATAGTCAGTGTGTTCAACGAATCGATCATAGCCCAATGAACGATCACATAAGGCTTATCATTCACCCAGGTTTGAGAGGTTAATACCGAATCAGAAATATAATGGGCGTCCTGTCCATACGCTTCAAGCTGCACATCACGTTCTTGGCCATTCAATGTCACTTGTACCGCATCATTCACGATAAAGGGATTAAGTCCTGAAGTTGGATTCACCGTCAAAGCAACAAAAACATAGATGCTGTCATTGGCAGCAATCTCTACTTGCTGAATATCTCTGGTCGGCTCACCATCTATATTCATGCGAAACATAGAATTGGCACCTCCGGCCAGTTTGATCCGATCTAGTCGAATTCTTTTTTTATTGGTATTATAGATCTTAAATGAACGTGTCACACTTCCAATCGTGGTGAAGACGGTGTCAAATTTCAGCGTATCTGTTGAAAAAGATAGCTGGCCACCACTTGTCAGCAATTGATCCTTTTTGCACGACGTAAAAGACTGACCAATAAGTATAAGAAGACAGAACAAATGAAACAGGTTGAATCTGAAGTTGGGCATGTAGTAAAATATGAATTCGTTAGACAGTTGCAGACAAAAGTAACGTAAAAATGATTATTCTATTGCATAGGCGAGTGTCAGCAGACTGATTTTTGTATCAGGCGCTTTCAATATTTCTCGGGCGCAAGACTCCAACGTAGAGCCTGTTGTGAGTACGTCATCTACCAGAAGTACATGCTTACCAAGCAATGATGCAGATATTGGAACATCAAAAGCATCCTTGACATTTTCAATTCGTTGCGCTACCGACATCGATGTCTGGCTCTTTGTATTCTTTCTTCGCAGAACAGAACCCGTATCGATCGGAATTTGAAGGATCTCGCTTAATCCTTTGGCAATGCATTCGCTTTGGTTATATCCTCTTGACTTCAATTTCTGCTTAGACAATGGAATAGGTATCACTACATCAATTTCCCGGATCCATTCGCAATCCAATAATTCATGCCCGAATCGACGCCCCAATTCAATTCCAATTTCCTTTTTATTCTTGTACTTGAGTGCATGCAATACTTCTTGGATACGCGTATCCTTGTTGAAATAATACATTGAACTAGCATGTTGAATAGGGATTCGTCCAAAAAACCGTTGTTCAACAGGATTAGGATGTTGAAGATGAAAATTCGTTTTAGGCATGGCTATCCAGCATGAAATACAGAGCCAATTTTCATTTCCAAGCAATTCGTCTCCACATGCTTCACACGAGGTCGGATAAAACAATTTGAGAACATCCCCGAATATTCTTGATAAGGGCATCATCTGAATAAAATATTAAAATAAGATTCTGTATAGTTCTTCAATGGTACTGACGAAACTGATCTGAATCTTGAAAGTTGATGAAATACTTTTCTTGTTGAATTTCGAAACAATGATTTTTTCGAATCCCAGCTTTTCTGCCTCTGCTATTCGCTGTTCGATTCGGCTGACTGCTCTTACCTCACCACTCAATCCTACTTCACCAACAAAACAGATACTCATCGGGATGGGCTTATCTTCATACGAAGAGAGTAATGCGCAAATGACTGCCAGATCAATTGCAGGATCTTCAACTTTGATACCACCAGCCATGTTCAAAAAAACATCCTTGACTCCAAAATGGAAACCACCCCTTTTTTCTAGCACGGCTAGTAAAAGTTGAAGACGACGTAGATCATATCCAGTCACTGTACGTTGAGGAGTTCCATAAACTGCATGTGTTACAAGCGCTTGTGTTTCAATCAGTAAGGGTCTGGCTCCTTCCATCATAGCTGCTATGGCCACACCACTCAATTGTTCATCCTTTTGAGTAATCAATATTTCAGATGGATTGGTGATTTGCTTCAAACCACCTTCGCTCATTTCATAAATGCCCAGTTCACTCCCGTTACCGAATCGGTTTTTAGTTGTCCGTAGTATCCTATACGCATAATGTCTGTCACCTTCGAACTGAAGAACTGTATCAACCATATGTTCCAACACTTTCGGACCGGCTATGCTTCCATCCTTTGTAATATGACCGATGATAAACACTGGCGTGTTGGTAGCCTTTGCAAAACGAACTATCTCTGCAGTGCACTCTCTGACTTGACTCACACTTCCAGGGGCGCTTTCTATAAACTGCGATTCTAATGTCTGTATGGAATCGATGACGACCAACTGCGGTCTTATTTTTTTTATCTCATTGAATATGGTCTGCGTGTCGGTGGATGTAAGCAAATAGAAATTATCGTTGGCGATTTTTAGACGATCAGCTCTCATTTTTATCTGCTGAAGACTCTCTTCTCCACTGATGTATAAAGTCGTGATGGTGTTCATTTGAAGACAGGCTTGTAGAAACAATGTACTCTTTCCAATACCAGGTTCACCGGCAACCAGAATCACTGATCCTTCCACGATGCCTCCACCCAAGACTCTGTTAAGTTCATTATCTTTTGTGAGAATTCGAACCGTCTCGCTATCCGATATCTCTCCTAATTTTTTCGATCTGGTATTTTTTACATCGCTTTGTTCATCTTCCCAAATCTCTTTCTTGTTGTCCTTGTGGATGATTTCCTCAACGAATGTATTCCATGAATTACAAGAAGGGCATTTACCTTGCCACTTGGCACTTTCAGTTCCGCAATTCTGACAAATGAAGGTTGTTTTATTTTTTGACAAAGGAAATTGTTTGATTGAAGTTACATAATAATGATATGATCACGAGAAATAAAATTAGTAGAATTCTTTCCATTCATTTTGCTTCCTAAAGTTTAAATACAGTTTCAACATGATCCTTTTTATAAAATTTAATTTGATTGACTTAATCGTTATAAACTTGTTCGTGTAATGGTTAATTCTTGTATTAAAATAGAAAGGGCTACCAAGTGATTGATAGCCCATTTCTTACTAACCCATAAAATTCAATGCTAAAGTACAGCCTTAATGAGTCATTTCAAAAAAATTTATAGGCAAACTTCAAAAAATTTACAATTGAATAAAATAGAAGACCTTTTAAACACGCCATAATGTCGCATAATTGTTAATTTTTAAAGACTTTATGTCTTAAATCATCACAGAATCTATATTGGGCTTATCTTTGATACAAATTACTAAAAAATATAATACAATGGGAATTTATGTAGGTTATTATCTGATTGCAGGAGTCATGTTCCTGATCGGCATGTTGGTCAGCAATCGTTTAAAAGCAAAAATTGAAGAATATAGTCAACAGCCACTGTCAAACGGCATGAGCGGAAAGCAGATTGCTGAAAAAATGTTGAGGGATAATGGCATTTATGATGTGCAGGTGATCAGCACACCCGGCTTTTTATCAGATCACTATAATCCGGAAGACAAGACGGTGAACCTCAGTCCTGATGTATATGAAGGCCGAAGTATCAGTTCAGCCGCTATAGCCGCCCACGAATGCGGACATGCGGTGCAGCATGCTACTCAGTATAGCATGTTACAGATGAGAAGTAAAATGGTTCCCGCAGTTAAAATAGGCACCAATCTTTCACAATGGATCATCATGGCAGGTATCGGCATGATGGGGTTCGGACATGGCAACCAAACCATTTTCCTGATAGGAATCGCCCTTTTCTCAATTACCACCATCTTCTCGGTCATCACTTTACCGGTCGAATATGATGCCAGCAACAGGGCCCTTGCCTGGATGGAATCAAGTTATCTGACTAGCGGTGAAGAACACGACAAGGCAAAGGATGCATTAACATGGGCCGCCAGAACCTATGTAGTGGCCGCTATCAGTTCAATAGCTACCTTATTATATTATATCATGATTTTTATGAACCGAAGCAGAGACTAATTGTTACCCTGCCATCGCAACGAAATTTCGATGAATTCGTGCGCTATAATCAGTTCCAATGTCCGTTTAAGGTCAATACTTTCTCAATCACATCTCTCACACATCCTTTACCGCCTTCGGCAGTTGAAATATATTTGGATATTATTTTAATTTGGTGACATGCATCAGAAGGGCAACAAGGCAAGGACACCTGCTGCATCACCATCAAATCGGGCATGTCGTCACCCATATACAGAATCTGAGACATTTCTGAATGATTCCTTTGAACAAGGTCCACGAACGTTTGCATTTTATCTTCAATACCCAATAAGATCTCTGTAATACCCAAACCACGTAGACGTTTTCCTATTTCCTCTCCCTTGGCTCCGGAAATAATAGATACCCGATACCCTTTTTTGACAGCAAGCTGCAAAGCATAACCATCCTTAATGTTCATGGAACGAAGTAGGTTCCCTTCTGCACTGATTAACAATGTACCATCCGTCAGTACACCATCAATATCAAAAATGAAATGCCTGATCGGCTTGAACAGGGTCAGTATATTGTCCATAATATGTTCGTGCTAATAATCAGTTTTGCAAAGGCTCCCCGTCCTTGTAAGTCACTTGTTTAATTTTATTTCCCTTCCCGTCGTATTCTTTCCATACTCCTTCCTTCTTTCCATCGATGTAATTCCCTTCCTGAATAACTTCACCGTTCTCATTGAATTCTTTCCATACACCTTGTTCAGAACCTTTGACAAATGTCCCTTGGGATGTCATTGCTCCTCCTTCATTGTAAGAGGTGGCCATTCCGTCAATCTGATCATTCTTATAATGGTATTCGACCGCTTTCTTACCGTTTTTGTAATACCAGTTCGTTATACCTTCACGCTTTCCCAGCTTGATATTGGCCTCTTCCTGTATGCCGGCATCTGAATAATACACTTTACGCAAACCGTCTTCAATGCCGTTTTTATAAAACAATTCCCTGTCAATGCGCGCTCCTTTGTAAAAGGTTCGGTGTGGACCATGTTTGATATCATCCCGATAGACTATCATCTCCTCGACATAACCGTCTCGGCCTATTCGGATATAACTGCCATTCTTCTTACCATTCCGATAAGAAGTGGTCGTTGCCGGAAAACCAGTAGGGTGATAAGTCGTCCATACACCATCCAGTTTATTGTTCTTCATGAAGCCTTCCTCCACGACCTTACCACTGGTATCAATCAGCTGAACTGCTTCATAATCCGTCATTTTCGTCCGGACGGTGTCATACGTAACTTTAGGTGGAAAATATTGCTGCGCATCAGCTTGCCAAGCAGCAAACACCACTAATGAAATTAATGTTAACCGCATCGTATATATTTATTTAAGTAAACGATACTAGGCGTGCAGATGAGCCTTCTTCTCAAGTAAGGCTTCCACAGTTTCTCTGTACATCTCATCAGGAATACAACAATCTACAGGACAAACTGCCGCACATTGTGGTTCTTCATGAAAACCCTGGCACTCGGTGCATTTATCAGATACAATGAAATAAGCGTCATCAGATACCGGTGCATTTTTTTGATTCGCATCCAGAGATGATCCATTCATTAAGGTGTAAGATCCTTTCACTGTAGTACCATCTGCCAAGGCCCATTCAACGCCACCTTCGTAGATCGCATTATTAGGACATTCAGGTTCGCAAGCCCCGCAATTGATACACTCATCAGTAATTTTAATAGCCATAATTTATTATTTTTTTTGAGTTTATGATTTAATACAGAATGAAAGTTCGACTTTCGTGGCCAAAATTACACAAAAAATTAATATCCTCTGCATGATTACAAATAGAATTAAAGTTTTACTCAAATTAAAAGACTATGTCCTCCGAAACGATGAAACCTTTCAATCCATCAAGGAAAATGCAGAGAGGCAAAACGGCTGGTTTACACAAGAATTCATTGAGCTGGCCTTATATAATATCTGCACCTATTTCTTGAATGAAGAAGCTCTCACTCAATTTTCCAAAAGTATACAAACTGCCGAAGCGAAAGGACATCAGCAAACCGTAGGTATTACCATGGCCGGTAACATTCCGCTAGTTGGTTTTCATGATTTCCTTTGTGTGTTTCTGAGCGGACATAAACAACGAATCAAGTTCTCTACAAAAGACGACGTACTTCTCCCCCACTTCATTCAGAAATTATATGAATGGGATGAGTCCAACCACGAGCTTGTATCATCATCCGACATGCTAAAAGGTTGCGATGCCTATATCGCTACAGGATCCAATAACTCAGCCAAATACTTTGAATATTATTTTGCTAAATACCCGCATATCATCCGACGTAACCGAACATCGGTGGCTATCCTTGAAGGCAATGAAACGGAGAAGGAATTAGAACACCTGGCCGATGATATCTATCAGTACTTCGGACTTGGATGCCGCAATGTGACGAAAATATATGTGCCTGAAAAGTACGATTTCGTGCCAATGCTTACGGCATTCCGTAAATATGACCATATCAAACACCACAACAAATTCAGAAACAATCTTGATTATAATCTGGCGCTTTATATACTCAACAACCAACTGTATATGAGCAGTGAAAGTATGCTCGTCGTAGAAAACCAATCCATATTCTCAGCCATCGCTGTGGTGCATTACGAACATTACACCGATAAAGACACCCTCTTACAACAGCTTCACTCAAGTGACGAAATACAAGCTATCGTGGGTCATGGTCACATCCCCTTCGGAAAAGCTCAAACACCTTCCATCGTTGACTTTGCCGACAATGTAAATACCATCGACTTTCTGAATTCCCTGTAATTTTCTTAACATGTTTTTATGTGTTAAAAAAGATTAAAATTGAACGAATGCATTCAGGCTGATTCTATTTTTGTGTCCTAAAAATTATCAGACATGAAAAAGATAGCAAGCATCATCCTCATCGCGTTCGCAACATCCCTTTTTACTTTTGCCGTTGCAAAAAAGTACATCTATTCCGATCAGGTATTCTCAATGAACCACAACAGCTCATCGAATCCTGATGCCCATTTCACAAGTTATGAGCCATCTTCCTCTGCCGACGGTGGCGGTTATGTCAACCTTGAAGATGCCGCCGACAAGGCAAGCAAAGCTGTAGTGCATATCAAGACCGAAAAGAAAATGGCGTCTACTCAAAACAGAAATCCATTCGGCGATGACTTGTTCGAGCAGTTCTTCGGAGGCCGCGGACAATTCATGCAACCTCAACCACAACAAGGAAGCGGTTCAGGCGTCATCATTTCAGAAGACGGTTATATCGTCACCAATAACCATGTAGTGGACGGTGCCGATGAAGTGACCGTGGTCATGAACGATAAAAAAACACTGACGGCCAAAGTAATCGGTAAAGACGCCGCTACAGACCTTGCCGTTCTGAAAGTGGACGAAGAAAAACTTCCGTATTTATCTTTCGGCAACTCCGACGATCTTCGTCTCGGTCAATGGGTGTTAGCCGTAGGTTATCCCCTGAGTCTCGAAACTACCGTCACTGCCGGCATCGTGAGTGCCAAATACCGCAATATCGGAATTAATCAAACCAAGGTTGGGAATAACAGTACCGCTGTCGAAAGTTTCATACAAACTGATGCCGCCGTCAATCCTGGCAACAGCGGTGGTGCCTTGGTGAATGCACATGGTGAACTGGTCGGTATCAATTCTGCTATTGCTTCACCCACTGGTTCCTATGCAGGCTATTCATTCGCCATCCCATCTAATATTGTGCAAAAGGTAACCAATGATATGGTAAAATATGGTAATGTGCAACGGGCCTTTCTGGGTGTAAGCTATATCGACAGCAAGACAGCCGATCCGAAGGAGTTGAACAAACTGGGTCTTGACAAATATGACGGTGTCTCTATCAAAGAAGTGAATAAGGAAAGTGCTGCCGAAGATGCCGGCTTGAAAGAAGGGGATATCATTACTAAAATAGGCGGAAAAGAAATTAAAAACGGTCCGCAATTATCTGAGCAGGTTGCTCAATTCCGTCCCGGCGACAAAACTACCGTCACCTATATCCGTAACGGCGTTGTAAACACCGGCAATGTCATCTTTAAAAACAGAATTGGCAATACCGATATCGTGAAGAATGATGCGAACGGGCAATTGGGCGCCTCCCTCAAAGAGTTGAGCAAAGCCGAGTGTCATGTTTTGGGTGTAAAGGGCGGTGTGCAGGTTTCGAATATCAAACCAAACGGATTGCTAGCCAAACAAACCCGTATCAAGAATTCATTTATCATCACACAGATCAATGACGATCCGATTGAATCGATCGATGAACTGAATAAGGTGCTGGCCTCCGGTGAAAACGACTTTCAGTTAGGGGGTGTATATCCTAATCTTCAGGGGGTCTACTACTATATCGTCCGGTTGAATTAATCGGAACACAACAAGAGCTTTTTTTTGATTCGTTTCAGTTTTGCAATCCCTGTCCAGGCAACGTTTAATGGGCGGGGATTTTTTTATGGCTTATTCTGCGACACAGGTTAAAAACCTTCCAGTCCTTGTGCTTAAAATACACTTGCGCGAGCGGAGATGAACTTAAATAAAATCCAATTACCTTCGTTTATAAATATCTTAAAGCTAAAGTTGAAAAGAACAAGAAAAAAAATAAAAACTAATTTCATGAAAAAATTGATATCCATTTTAATCATCGTATTCTATAGCTCAAGCATAAATGCACAAGTATCATTTTTACCAGCAATTAATTTCACCCCAGGAGGATCTTCCTTCACCAATGCAGACTTTAATGGAGATGGCAAAATGGATTTAGCTATTGTTGGTTATTGGACAGATACTGCCTCATTATTATTGGGTGATGGACTTGGTGGTTTTTCTGCACCGATGAAGATTAACATGAAGGCACCGTCTGCAATAACAAGCGGTGATTTTAATGGCGATGGCAAAATGGATTTGGCTACTGTTGATTATAATTCATCCTTAGTTGATAGCATATCTATTTTCATTGGTAATGGACTTGGCAGTTTTTCTGCACCTACTACTTTTTCTGGAGGGGGATCACAATCTTATTTTATTATCGCTGCGGATTTTAATGGGGACGGGAAAAT
>CAIQUX010000259.1 GCA_903875055.1 uncultured Bacteroidota bacterium | reverse complement strand
TGGAAACGCTACTATTCTTGATTTTCATAGAGATTCAATACCGATTGTTGTCAGCGGTTTGCCGAATTCAATCGATACCACCTTCGGATTGGCGCATATCTGTACCACAATCACACATACCTACGATGGAGATTTGGTGATTCGTATTGTGGCTCCTAACGGTGATTCGGTCACGCTCATTCAGGGTATTGGTGGAGGTGGCGATAATTTCAGTGGCACCTGTGTCGGTGTAGACGGTACATTATTCAGCAATACGACAGCCCCTTATAATGGATTGTTTCAGCCCTTCGAGCATACAAGTCTTTTAAATAATGGCATGAACCCTAACGGTACCTGGTATCTGATTGTGCAGGATGTGGCGGCAGGAGATACAGGTTCTGTTCATAATGCGAGTATCGAATTCACCAATAATCCCCCGCAATATAATGGAAGCAGCACCAGCGTGATTCCGACAGGCACCTATGTTTGTCCAACTTGTGTTTGTCCGGGTGGAGCCGCCGGTTGTGATTTGTTACCTGATATGATTTCCTCTGCCAAAGAAATCTTATTGAATCACAACGAAGTGCCTGGTGCTTTATATATATCGAATGCAACTCCGAATATCGGTTATGGCCCGATGGAAATTTTTGGTATCGACTCATGTTTTTGCGGCACCACCCATGTGCCTTGTACCACGACTTGCCCTTCAGGAGAACAACTACATCATGTGATCAAGCAGCGTATTTATCAAAAAGTACCAGGCACGGATACCTTAAGTTTTTATGATCGTTTTGCAGGTGTCATGACTTATCATCCGGCTCATGGACATCTTCATGTCGATAATTTTGCGAACTATACATTGCGTGCGGCTACTTCCAATCCTGATGCTACTACTTGGCCTGTCATTGGTATGGGAGCCAAGCAAAGTTTTTGTCTGATCAACCTCGGAACCTGTCCGGGTAATGTAGGACAATGTAAAGATATGAATGGCAATACGATCACGAATATTCCCAATCAGAATCTTGGATTTCATACCGGATGCGGATTGACACAAGGGATCTATTCAGGAAACTATGACGTGTACAGTATCGGATTAAATGATCCAATACCTTTAGTGAATGTATGCAACGGAACGTATTACATCGTTTCGATTACCGATCCTAATGACAATTTCCTTGAAAGTGATGAAACGAATAACTGGGTAGCGGTACCGATTACCTTGACACAGCAAAATGCCTCTCCGGTCATCACACCAAGCGGAACAACCACATTTTGCCAGGGCGACAGTGTCATCCTTTCAGCAAACATTGCTGCCAATTATTTGTGGTCAACCGGAGCCACCACACAATCCATTGTCGTACATACATCCGGCGCCTATAGCGTGTCAACAGATTGCGGAAGTGCTATTACTTCCTCAAGTCCTATAGTCGTGAACGTCATTCCGGCCAATAGTGTCCCTGCTGTTTCGATTGCGATCACAACAGGTACCAATCCGTCTTGTCCGGGTGTCAATGTCACTTTCACAGCTACGCCAAGCAATCCTGGTTCGGCACCTGTATATCAATGGAAAATAGATGGTGTTATTGCAGGCACTAACAGCCCGACGTTTACTTCTTCAAATCTTACAAACGGACAAATCGTTACCTGCAATATGGTTTCAAATCTGGCTTGTTTGGCTTCTACTTCAGCAACATCGAATGCCATCACGATGAGTGTGGGTACAGTAGTTTGCTATTGCGTACCGGTGTATGGAACCACCTCCAATTCAGGATGTCTCGATGGTGATGTGATCGCCCGTGTGAAACTAAATACACTGGATAATAATTCAGGCACCGGATGTGCTGGCGGCTTGTTGGGTTATTCGGATTACAGTTATAGCACCAATCCTTTACTCACGACTTCATTGCATGCGGGATCTACTTATAGCCTGACCGTTTTTGCCGGTCAATATGGTGAGGGATATAAAGCCTGGATCGATTATAATAATGACGGTATTTTTTCTACCACTGAAGCCATTGGTAATACAACCGCCGTTGTTACTGGAAGCGGTACGGTAGGTGTGCTCGGTTCGTCGGCTATCATTCCTGTTGCTATTTCCTGTAATGCAAGCCTAGGGTTACACAGACTTAGGGTGCGTTGTATGTATAATGTAGCGGGGCCTGGTATTGATCCATGTATTTATCAGAATAATTATGGTGAAACCGAAGATTATACGATTACCATACTGCCATCAGTCGGATGTTCTCAACCTTCGGCACAGACAGCCACTGCCTTGACTTCTACGGGTGCGACATTGGGTTGGACAGCAGGATGTATTGAAACACTTTGGAATGTTCATATTACTACACCGGGAGGAGGAGCACCGACAGGAGTCGGGTCAAATCCGAATGTAAGTAATCCCTTGGTGGTGAATGGCCTCACACCGAATACTACGTACGAATATTGGGTGGCCGCCAACTGCACCTCGTCGGGTAGCGGACTTAGCAGTTGGACAGGTCCTTTTACATTCACAACCTTACAGATTTGTTCAACAGTTCCCGGAGCTACTATGGCCAATCCGATTGAGGTCGGACAAGTCCCTTGCTCAACATCTCCGTTTGTGAATACACAAACCAATACGTTGCAAAATTGTTTCAGCAATAGTTACACAGGCGCCAATAATCAGCCTTCACCTGATGTTTGGTATCGGTTTAGCTTGGCTTCTTCTGCCACAGTGCAGATCAGTCATTGCGGTTCAGGATGGGATACCTATATGCATCTATTAAACAGCACCGGATCACAAATTGCGTTTGATGATGATAACGGACCACTTTGCACGGGTCTGTCGGCTTCTATTTCAACGACCTTAGCGGCTGGCACTTATTATGTTGTCTCGGAAGGATATAATACGATCACAGGTTCTGTCACCACTAGCATCAAGACAACCGATGTTTGTCCTGTGAATACGATACTTAATCTGACCTGCTTTATACAAGGTTATTGGGATGGTACCGGAGCCATGCTGCCAGTTCTTGCTAATCAGGGTATAGCTTCTGTTCCGGGTGCATGTGACTCAATGATGGTTGAGTTGCACAATTCAGTTGCGCCATATGCTGTCAGTTATTCGACAAAAACTATCATGAATACGAATGGAATAGCTACCTGTACTTTCCCATTTATTACTGGTTCATATTATATTGTGTTGAAACATCGTAATGCCTTGGAGACTTGGTCAGCAGTGCCGGTAATAATGAGTACATCACCGGTTAGTTACAATTTCAGTACCTCCAATTCTCAGGCTTATGGAGCCAATCAGGTGCAACTTAGCAATGGTGCATGGGCGATCTATTCAGGCGATTTGAATGTTGATCAGAATATCGATTTGTTGGATACGCCGTTTTTGGAGACAGCTATTGGAAATTTTAGTTTTGGGTATTATCCAACTGATCTCAATGGAGACGGTAATGTTGATTTACTGGATACACCGGTACTGGAAACTAATATCAGCAATTTTGTTTTTTGCGCACATCCATAAAAGTTTTACTGTATAGGCTGTCTTTTGAATAATATACTTCCTCATAGACGTATATCTAGGGCCTTTATTTGCGCCTGTCACGCTTTATTCATTCTTTAACAACACTATACTGCATCGATAAAATGATTCATGTAGTTTTGTGCGCATTCCCTACGTTTGCGATTATTCCCAACTATGAGTTCAGCCATTCTGTTAGAAAATGTCACTAAAAATTTCAACGATTTTACCGCTGTCAATGAATTAAGTTTTGAAGTTAAAGCGGGTGATATCTATGGCTTCCTCGGGCCAAACGGTTCAGGAAAAAGCACCACACTTCGTATGATCATGGCCCTGATCAAACCTACGTCAGGATCAATCCGATTATTCGGTCAGTCGTTGCAAGAAAACCGAAGCGAAATCATGCGCAAAATCGGTTGTATCATTGAAAAGCCGGATTTCTATGGATACCTTTCCGCCAAGGAGAATATGAAATTGTTTGCCAGGGCTCACTTGTTGACCTATACGACAAAGCAGTATGATGATTTGTTTTCTCTTGTAGGATTAAAAGGGCGTGAACTTGATAAGGTCAAGACATTTTCGCATGGGATGAAACAACGTCTTGGACTTGCTCAGGCACTGATTCATGATCCGGAACTTATAATCCTTGATGAACCGAATACCGGTCTTGATCCACAGGGGATCATTGACTTGCGTAATTTGATCATGACACTGAATAAAGAACGAGGAAAGACCATTTTGTTTTCTTCACATATCCTCAGTGAAGTGCAGGAAATCTGCAGCAATATGGTGGTTATCAATAAAGGGAAAGTCGTTGTGCAAGGAGGCGTGAGTGATCTGCTCTCTCACGAAAATCTAACAGTCAAATTGGAAGTCGTGAATCCTTTGACAACGGCCGTTGTCTTAAGGCAATCCAAATGGGCTGGTATGATTGAGTCACAGGAGGAAAAGTTATTCGTCTTTAAAATGGGCAAGACTGAAATTCCTGAAATGGTCGACTATCTCTCACAGCATCAATTGGGTATTGAACGGATAGATTATCGGAATCAACTGGAAGATTATTTCCTTAAAATTACAAACGCCTAACATGAAGGAATTTTTTGCCATACTGAAAAACGAATTGATCAAAACCATCCGAAGACCTCGAAGCTATATCGGTTTTGCCGTCATCTCGTTTATCTGTCTGATGCTTCAGGGCGCTTTCTATCAGGATGGAAGAGAATTGCTGACTACCGTTACAGCACAATTCGATAACATATTCAATGTGCAAGGCAATATCCTCAATGGCAACCTGATTTGCTTCATCGTCTTGCAAACCCTCATCGTTCAGATGCCTTTACTTGTAGCTTTTGTAACGGGTGATCAGATCAGCGGCGAAACCGCCTCAGGATCTATCCGATTCTTATTGACCACTCCTGCAAGCCGAACCAAGATTGTTGTTGCCAAATGGTTGTCTGGCTTAGTCTACACATTATTACTTTTGTTGGTATTGGGCATTTTCGCGTTGTTCGTTTCTCGTGCCATTTTTGGTGTGGGAGACTTGATGGCGATGAACAGCGAAGGTTTGACCATCATACGGGCTGATGATATCAACTGGCGTTGGGGTTATGCGTTCCTTATTGCGTTCTTATCGCTGAGTGTGGTGGCTTCTTTGAGTACGATGTTGTCATGTATCATGGACAATTCCATCACCCCCATTGTGACGGTTATGGCTACCATCATCATCTTCACCATCATCGGGATGTTTGATATGAAATCGTTTGATGTCATCAAGCCGTTTCTGTTTACGACACACATGATCAGTTGGCGGAGCTTGTTCGAAGATCCCTTACCTGTGCATGATATACTGACATCTTGTGCAATCCTGTTTTTGCATGTGGTTATTTTCCTGGGTGTGGCCATATTTTATTTTAAACGAAAAGACATTACCAATTGATGAAGAAGATTCTTGTACTTGTGATGAGTTTGTTTTCCGTGCAAGCGTTTGCGATTGATGACCCGAATGCGCTGATCCGCGAATTGAATAAGAGATTCAGTCAGGTAAACGATTATACGGCACATGTACGCATGACCTTTGATATTCCTGGCGTTAAAATGAATACGATGAACGGCAAAGTATTTTTCAAGCGACCCGACCGTTTCAGGATACGAACCAAGGGGATATTTTTTCTGCCGAAACAAAACCCCTTGCAGAATATGAGTGCCATGTTGCTTGATACTTCCTCATACACCAGTGTCATGTCGGGTTATGAAGTGGTGAAAGGAAAAAAATGTGCTATCGTGAATATCATTCCGCTCAAAAATGTGAATGACCTTATATTGGGAAAATTCTGGATTGATATCAAAAATCCATTGGTATTGAAGACACAGATCACCACCAAAAACAACGGGACCATCGAGACCGAGAATGTCTATGTCGCTAATTCTACATTTACCTTGCCTGATCAGATCATCATCAAGTTAGAAACCAAGAAAATAAAGATATCAAAGATGTTGGCCGCGGATCTGAATAAGAAATCAAAAGATACTTCCAAAGATAATAAACTGGAGACCGGAACCATCGTTCTGTCATTCTCAGATTACAAGATCAATACAAAATTTGCAGACAGCGAATTGGAGAAGACGGAGGAATAAATGGAACCTTAGGGATTTATTTTAAGCACGATTTCTGTTATCCCGATATCGATATCCAACTGTGAGAATCTCCTGAATGAGGCTTAAAAACCGACCTTTTTTGCTTATCCAACATCAATTTTCCTTTCCTATCTTTGCCCGAAATTTATTAAGCACCATGTTGGAGATCGAATCGAAAGTGATTGATGAAAATATTCAGGGAACTGCGCTAGCCTCTGAGGTCAATGCACAGGCAGAGAAAAAATTCTATATCGAGAGTTACGGTTGCGCTATGAATTTCAATGACAGTGAAATCATCGCCTCCATCCTTCATGAAGTCGGTTACGGTGCCACCAAGGATATAGAAGAAGCCAATCTGATTCTGATCAATACCTGTTCGATCCGTGATAAAGCCGAGCAGACTGTTCGTCATCGCCTCATGCATTTTAAAGGGTTCAAAAAAAGAAACCGGACGATGCTGGTCGGTGTGATGGGATGTATGGCCGAACGATTGAAAGAGAAATTACTTGAAGAAGAAAAACTCGTGGACATTGTGATGGGCCCTGATTCTTATCGGACTCTGCCGGCTCTGATCGCCGAGGCTGAAAGCGGACAGAAATCTGTCAATGTGTTATTGAGTCGCGATGAGACCTATGCCGATATCAATCCTGTACGCTTGGATGGTAACGGTGTTTCCAGTTTTGTCAGTATTACCCGTGGTTGTAATAATATGTGCAGTTTTTGTGTGGTGCCCTTTACAAGAGGTCGCGAACGTAGTCGTGACGCCGATTCCATCGTACGTGAAGCCAGAGAGTTATTTGAAAACGGATATCGTGAAGTTACTTTGCTGGGCCAGAATGTGGACAGCTATCGATGGGAGAATGAGCAGACGAATGAACTTGTCACGTTTGCCAATCTGATGGAACGTGTGGCGTTGATTGATCCCTTATTACGGGTTCGATTCAGTACGTCTCATCCGAAAGATATCACGGATGAAGTCTTACATGTGATAGCCCGTCATGATAATATCTGCAATTATATCCATCTGCCCATTCAAAGCGGTAGTACACGAATTCTTCAGTTGATGAATCGCACCTATACGAAGGAATGGTATCTGCATAAGGTGAAACGTATCATGGAAATTATTCCGGGTTGTGGTTTGAGTACCGATATCATCACAGGTTTTTGTACTGAAACGGAAGAAGATCATCAGGAAACAATCGATATCGTAAAACAATGCAAATTTGACTTGGCGTATATGTATGCCTATAGTGAACGTCCTGGAACCCTCGCAGCCAGGCGCTATGCCGATGATATTCCGGAAGAAGTCAAGAGCAGCCGGTTGAGTGAAATCATCGATGTGCATCGTATCAATAGTCATAACAGTAATCTGGCTGATGTGGGTAAGACGTATGACGTGTTGGTTGAAGGGCCGTCGAAGAAAAATTCGGATGATTATTGCGGTCGTACCGATAAAAATAAAATGGTGGTGTTTGCAAAGGGGACATCCCAAAAATGTGATTATGTGAAGGTGCTGATAACAGGTTGCACATCAGGTACTTTGCTGGGTGAAATTGTTGAATAAGGATGTGCTGATCTAAAAGATATTTTTGCCGATTTATATTTACCGTTCATCCTTTTTCATACCGCATGGTAAAATCAATGAATTCATTTTGCCAAGTTAACACTCTTGGTGCGCAAGAACCATATCTTACATTGAAATGTCTATTGGAACAAACAGATGCCATCATCAAATCGCTCAGGTTTTATAGCCGTGATAATTTTTAGTATTTCCGGTTTTCAGTCACGACCTTTGTGCCAGGAAGGCTGGTTAAAGTGAGCAGATTGAATCATCTTTTTAATTCTGAAAATTGGTGCAACAAAAACCATTTGTCTTATCGGGCGGCGGCGTACGCGGATTTGCTCATCTGGGTGTCATCAAGGCGTTGGAAGAATATGGTATACGACCCTCTGAAATTTCTGGAACTAGCGCCGGAGCTATTGCAGGTGCTTTCCTGGCTGACGGCTTTACACCTGATGAAATCAGAGAGCTATTTTTACAAAAGATGAATATGAATGTATTTGGTTTGAATACCTTCAGATTAGGTTTGATATCTATGAAAAAGATCAGAGAATTCATCGAGAAAAACCTCAGACATACATTTTTTGAAGAATTGTCAATGCCTTTCTATGTGACCGCTACGAATTTCATTGATGGCCGCCAGCATATCTTTCATGAGGGGTATATGTTAGATGCCATCATTGCTTCCTGTTCCATTCCCGTTCTTTTTTCACCTGTCATAATTGGTGGCATTCCCTTTGTAGATGGAGGATTGTCGAATAATTTACCAGTGGAACCATTTGCCCATAGGGAAAACGAAATAGTGAGCATCTATGTCAATCCGTTGAAAAATTTTAGAGCAGACGACAGTGTGTTAGAGGTCATAGACCGGTCTGTTCATATTAGTTTCAAGGAAATGGTCAATGAGTCTTCACAAGGATGTTATCTATATATCGAGCCTGATAATCTTAGTGAGTTTGGCTTGTTTGAAATTCAGAAACTCGCTGCAATTTTTAATGCGGGTTATGAATACACAGCGAAATTCTTACGAGATAAAGGGGAATTAAAATGATAAACAGAATTATTCGTATCTCACTGTCTTGAACGGCATCTTATTATTCTTGCAAATCAACTGCGTCACATCTCGGGCCATATTGATGGCGACAGGTATGCCACCACCCGGACGGCTCCAATGACTGGCATAATAAAAGTTTTTAAGACCTGGTAAAGTAAATTTAACAGGGGTTGCTGCAAACACATTCTTGCCAGGTAACCAGCCTTGCGCACTTCCCTGCCAATTGTTTGTATAACGAAGTATGGTTGCAGGCGTCGAAAAATCAACCATCTCAATCTGTTCATTGATGCCAGGATACCTGATTTCAAGCAAGTCCTTAATCGCATCGGTAAATTTCTGCTTCTCTTCGCGGTATTTCTTCCGATCGTTCTTCCTGAGGTCGATCCAATAGTTTCCATTCTTGGTATAAAAACTACAGGCCATGACTGTTTGTCCATCGGGTGCGAGTGTAGGATCGTAATGATAGAAGTGCGTTTCGAGTCTGTCCCACGAGGTGCCGCAAGGTGATTCAAGTTTCTTCTTGATCGGGAAGCGGGAGAAATGAGGATGCTCTTTATAATTTTTCTTAAGCCCAAAAGTTACTAACAGCACAGAGTAATAAAGTTCGAAACCTTTTTCATCCTTCAGCTGCTGAATCTTTTCATTGATATATTTTCCGTCGAGGTAGTCGTACACTGTTCTGTTCCAGTCGGCTGCTGATAACACGATATTGCAGGGATGCATCACATTGTTTCTAACCAGTAAGCCAGTCACTTGATTGTTCTCGGTCAGTATCTTTTGAACGGGTGTATTGTAATGCATCTTTCCACCCAACGAAATAAATTTTTCTTCAAGACGTTTTGCCCACGATAGCGAACCTCCAATCGGGTAACCTGCACTTTTCTTATCAAACACAGCCATAGGAAAATTAAAGACCAACATGTTCACTTCATTATCATCAAATAACAAACGCAGACATTCGCGAAGGAAGGGGTTCTTGAATTTGCGTGAAAGTGAAAAGTTGGTCTCATGTTTTTGTTTGAGCAGGATGAATAAGAATCTCAGATATCGGCTCATCTTGATACCACGGATGATACTTGGTAAAAGCGGCAGTTTATCCATCACAGGAGGGAGGTCAAAATCCTGCAGTACACGTATATCTTTGATAAACCGACGGATGACCTTTTCATCTTCCGGAGCCAAATCTATCATGTAGGCCTGCAAGCGATCAAGATTGGTATATAAGTGAAAAATCTTAGAACCGTATTTGTTGAAATTCTCTTTCACCTCTAAACAGATACGTTCATCATGATGATGAAACGGGATACGTTTCAGGTCAAGCAATTCAGACCACATATAATAAAAGCCACTTCCCTTATCGGTACCTAAAATCCAATGGATACTGCCATCGACCGTGTAGTCACCCTTTTTCCAGCTGGTACAAAGGCCACCTGGAATTGAATGTTTTTCAAATATCTCGACCTCGAAACCATTCATCTGCAGATAAGATCCTGCACACAAGCCAGAAACACCGGCACCGATGATATTTACTTTTATTTTATCCTTCACGCTTTGTTCCATTCATTAAGTTGTTGGTGCACCATAATGTCAATTCTACTTAATTATGAATCACTTAGAGCATTTGTTATGAAGCCAACGCGGAAAGGTAATGTGGAAAGCAATAAACGTCAAAAATGTAGCAGGATAATTTTTTAATATTGACATGCAATCACAGGATTGCACGGATTATAGTATTTGTTACATGCTCAGTATAGTCTGTTAACTATCAGACTGGAACTCTTCTTGTATGAATTATTTCTGCTCGCCATTTGCAAACGGAAACAGCAAGTGGATTGTTGGGTTAAAGACATACGTCTAGAAAACGGATACTTTCGTCAACTACCTCTTGCATAGGCTTGGGTAACGAATTTTCAAACCAGGGATGAGATCGTCCAAAGACGTGGTCTGATTCGACAGAGAATAAATTGGCTGCCGGCTGCCATCGCTTCAGGTCAAGTGCTTTGGAATAAGGTACTGCTGGGTCTATTGTGCCATGACAAAGTAATATCGGAATCCCTAATCCTGAAATAGCATTACGGATATCGAGCTTGGTAGCATGTTGCTGATAATCTTCATACAACTGATAATACAAAGGCAGTTGTTGATTGGTTCGTTTATTGGTATAAAACATTACACCTTCTGTTTTCCATTTTTCCATTTTCTCAACTGACATTGCGCCCCATGGGGTCTTACATTCTGAAATAGATGCCCAGGTGATCAATGCTTTCACCCTATCATCTTCAGATGCTTTCAGAATGGCTATTCCGCCGCCGCGGCTATGTCCAAGCAACGCTATTCTGTCTGTATCGGTGAATTTATGATAGGGATTTTGATGATTACAGATCCAGTTAATAATTTGTTGAACATCATGAAGTTCTTTGGAATAATTATTTTGCCCGAATGCTTCAAGGTCTGCGAAATCGAGTGGTGAATCCAATGTTGTCCCGTTATGCGACATATTCATCTTGATGAAAAAAAAACCAGCTGCAGCAAATTGAGTTGCAATCAGATCAAAGTTTCCCCAATCCTTAAACCCGTTGAATCCGTGAACATAGATCGCAACAGGTAATTTCCTTTCACCTTCGGGAAAAAAGACATCAGTACCCATCATGCGATGTCCGCTGCCTTCAACGGGAATATTTTTTATGATGGTCATGGGAATGTTATTTGACTCAAATGTAATCACAAAGAATTGTTTTGTAGAGCTAGGGATCAATTAAAAAACAAACCCGCACATAGGCGGGTCTGTCTCTATTAATTTATTTGCTGTCTATAAATTTCTATTCCTTGACAATTTTACGAATGAAACTGCCTTTTACTGTCTGAATATGCACCATGTAAATTCCGGGTGACAATGTTGACAGGTCAAAGCTGAGGGACGATAAGTCTGTTTCTTTCTGTGCCACTTTCACACCTTGAAGATTATTGATGAAAGCGATCTTTTTCCCGTTCGTATTCCCATCGATATGGATGGTTACCTTATCTTTTGCTGGATTTGGATAAACAGATATTTCATTGTCGAAATTTACTAGTGTGGTTCCTGCAGGTGATGGACAATTGGCAGATACCCATTTGGTATCCAACCACAGTAAACGTTTACGGATGGCGGTCTTTAGTGAGCTGATTTCTTGCGCATAGTTGGATGGCATAGGTGCTGGTTCATTTACGATGGGAATTCCCCAAATCGGCCATTGCGTAAAGTTTCGGGAAACCGCGCTCTGAGCATTCAGGTAAGTATTCACCGAATCAATGAAGTGAAAGATGGTGATAGTATCCAATGCATTTCCGGATCTGCGATAATTGCTATAGGCACATTTCAGCGAATCCATAAAAACAGAGTCCGTCGTAAGCTTACTCCACCAGAATGGAGCCAGTTTGACTTCAGATCCACAAACCGCTCCTAAGTTATAGCACCATCCTGTATCGACACTGCTGTTGCAATTGCTGGTGTTAAAGTAAGACAGTTCACCATTCCACAGCGGGCCGAATCTCAGTTTCTTTCCTTTGTCTTTGTAAAAGAACGTGTTTTGTCTATAAGCTTCATAGTTACGGCTCACCTCCTGCATTATCATGAAATCGATTAAACTCCCTTGGGATGCAAAGTTTCTCCAACCCAAGGTGGTATCCTGAAAATTTGCCGAGTTCATAGCATTTTCAAAACTATCGACAAAAGACTTACTGTATGCTGCTTGTGCAGGGGTGATAGTGCCAGCGTCCGGATATTCATAATTGAATGTGATGTGCTGTGTTGATGCGTAAGGCGGCAATATGACACTGGTCCAGCCTGCGCCAATTTCATCGTCCATTTTCCAGATATATCCCCCTGTCAGGTTCACGCCAGAGTTGTCGCTTGTGGTGAGTTTGGAAATGTTCACACGTCCGGTATCGCGCTTTACCTTTTCACCAAAGGTGTAAATTCCCTCATACTGACTATTTATTATCACTTCGCAAAATTTCATTCGAGGAGAATAACGTCCCATCTTTTGATGTAAATTAAACGATAAGGCGGTTCGAATGAATGAACGATCCGGATAAGAAGCCAGCAATACCCAATCATTTTCCGATGGCATTCCTAGTAATGAAGTATCCTGACTGACACTGGGTGTGCTCCAGGTTTCAACGGTATATGATTTCTTCGGATACGATTGTGTAATGGCATTCCCTCTCAGTTTAATACCGATGATTCCCGTATAAACCGGTGTGCTTGTCGGTGTGTTTAATCCGGACGTATTATTGATCAATGAAAAATTCCCCTGAATAGCTGAAGTGTTAATAGTCCCGGAAGTAGTGATGATTATGATAGGCAAATTTGTCGAGGTCAATTGCGCTATCGAATTATATGATGATCCGCTCAACAATAAGGCGATGGGTAAAAATTTTAATAATTTCATAATCTATAATTTCCTACAATAATACATTTTAACCGCAAGGAATCAAGTTTAAGGAGATAAAAATTGATTATTTGGTGACAAAAACCTAACTTTCGGATTGTACTGAATGTCTTGTCCAAACACAAACCCGATACTTTTGTTATGAAAAAAAATATTACGATTCTCCTATTGATATCCGCTGCGTTTCTTTCTCACGCACAGGTGTTGATAAACGAATATTCGTGTTCAAATGTTACAACCACTTTTGATGCATTTGGGCAGCGAGAAGATTGGGTGGAACTTTATAATGCTGGTGCAACTCCAGTGAATCTCACAGGTTATTATTTGAGTAATGACCCCAACAATCTGCAAATGTGGCAAATACCGGCAGTAACAGATATCAATGCCGGCAGTCGAAAAATGGTTTTTTGCAGCAACAGAGGTCTCGTTGATGTGACAAGTGGTCAAATACATGCTAAATTCACGTTGAGGCAGACTTATGGACAATGGTTTATCTTGTCGAATGCCAGCGGTGTGGTGGTGGATTCAGTCAAATTGAAAATTACGCAACGGGACCATTCTCGAGCCCGAACCACAGATGGCTCTGCTTCATGGCGAATTGATGACACACCGACTCCCAATGCAGCGAATAATCCGGCTTATTTATCCTATGCAAGCACGCCCATCATTAATATACAAGCAGGATTTTATTCTTCGGCACAGAATATCATCATCACATCGCCAGACCCCAATGTCACTGTCCGTTATACATTAGATGGCACGGAACCTCTTGCCACATCCGCGGTGTATGCATCTCCTATCAATATCGCTGTCACACAGTCGGTTCGTGCCAAAGCCTTCAGTTCGGTTTCGACAGTGCTGCCAAGTCTAATTGAAACAAATACATACTTGATTAATGAAACGACTAACTTTCCGGTTGTTTGTGTTTGTGGAGCCTATACGCTGGCATCAGCAAATCCAAATTATCTATTCTCATGGAGTGCAACGCCAGCTTGGAGTTCAATTGAATTCTTCGATAAGAACCACAACTTTATTTGCGAGACTGAAGGCATGGCCTCTAAACATGGAAACGATTCTTGGGCCTATGCACAAAAAGGATTTGATTTTGAAGCGTCAGACGAATCTGGTATTATGGGATCGATGAATCATAAGTTTTTTAGCACGACCCTTCGAGATACATTTGACAGGATTATTCTGAAGGCCGGTGCGTCAGATAATTTCCCTCTTGGACCTTCTAACAGTTGCCATCTTCGCGATGTATTCGCACAAACCTTAGCCGAAAAATATCAATTGGATATGGACTACCGACGGTTTGAAGGATCGAATGTATTTGTCAATGGTCAATATTGGGGTATCTATGATATGAGAGAACGGGTAGATGGAGATTACTTTTCTTATTACTACGGCCAACCGTCAAAGAAAGTTGACCACTTGTCCTACTGGGGCGGATTGACTATTCGTTTGGGAAGCGATACCGGATGGGTAAACATATTCAATTACATCTTGAATAACCCGATGAGTGTGCAGGCAAATTACAATCATGTCAAAACTTTTTTGAATACCCGTAGTTTTATCCAGTATTTTATTTTCAATGAATATCTGGTTAATCACGATTGGCTTAACTGGAATACAATGTGGTGGAGAGGAAATAAAGGACAAGGCGTGAAATGGCGTTATGCCCTTTGGGATGAGGATGCGATATGTGCTCTTGGGAATCCTAATTATTCTGGACTGGCGACTACTTCAGCCAATGCAAACCCCTGTGAACCTGCAACTACCTTATTTCAGAATCAGCCTTACACTGATACAAATGTCAAGCATCGAATCATGCTGGAACTATTATTGCAAAGCCCTGAATTTAAACAACAATATAAAGATGAATGGATTCATATGCTGAATACATGTTTTGAATGTCATAATATCAAAGCGCATTTCGATTCAATCGTCAATTTATTTGCTCCTGATATGCCACGACAATGTACCCGATGGACCGGAACGATGGCAAACTGGAATGCGAATGTGCAAGCCATGCGTACCTTTTTGGATGATCGTTGCGCACTGATTACAGGAAAATTAGATTCATGTCTTGACTTGAATCCACAGGAGTTGAAGTTGGATGTAACCCCGCCGGGTAGTGGTACCATAGCCCTTGACGGCTCAGTCAAATCGCCTTATGTATGGGATAAAATTTTAGCAGGCGATTCGATGTATACAATGAAAGCAACTCCGACCGGTGGTCAATATTGGGCATTCGATTATTGGGAGAAACAAAATATCGTCAATAACTTTCTTCCCAACAGCACAACAGATTTGATTCAGTTTGATTTTAAGAAAAAGGATTCAGTGGTGGCTCACTTTAAGTATTTTAATTATGATTCGGTAGATGTGACTTTCAATGTGACGCCTCCTGGAACAGGTAGTATCACTTTAAATGGTGCAAGCATTTCGACTTATCCGACGACAATGACATTGGACCGTCGATTCCCTTATAACATAGTGGCAATGCCGGCAGCCAATTATAATTTTGTGACATGGCAAAAGAATAATACCAACACCACCATCACTCCTTCGCTGACTAATAAATCAGCCGCATTGAATTATCTTGATAAAGAAACCGTCGTAGCAGAATTCGTTTATGTGCCACCACCACCACCACCATTACCATTGCCATTGTTGACTGATGTCGATAAATCGCAAGTGTTCATACCAAATGTATTTACACCAAATGGTGATGGTACGAATGATATGTTCAGCGTACAAGTTGGTAAAGACGTTATAGGAATAGAGATGTTGATTTATGATCGATGGGGGAAAATGGTATATCAGACCAGCAATCTTACCCAGGGATGGAATGGCACCTACGATGGGAAAGAAGGAGAAATAGGTGTATACCAATACCTTATCAGAATAAAATTCAGAGATGCTTCTGTATCAACATACAAAGGCGATGTGACATTACTTAGATAAGCAAGGAAAAATCAAAGCTTAAACCACGACTTATATGGCCGTGGTTTTTTTTATTTTGTAACTTTACAGCATGTTCCCGATTATCGCCTACTTATTGATGATGTTCTTCAACGATGCTGGTTTCTATAAGACGGCTCATGGTGATGTGTCCTTCATCTCGAGATCCACGATGGAGAAAATTAAAAGCCATTCTTCAGATTTGAGAGGCGTAATTAATGAAAAATCAAATGCGTTTAGTTTCGCCGTTTCACTAGATTCATTTCATGGGTTCAATAGTGAACTGCAAAAGGAGCATTATGCAGAAAACTATGTAGAAAGTGACCAGTATCCATTAGCTAAATTTTCTGGTAAGATCATTGAGGAAATAAGCTTTGATAAGCCTGGTGTTTACAACGTGAGGGCAAAGGGTAATTTTGACCTTCACGGCATCATAGTCAATAAAATCATTCACGCGACGCTGACCGTCATAAATGAGAATCAACTCAACATTGAATCAAATTTTGAACTTAATCTCACAGAATTTAAAATCAAGGTGCCTCGGCTTGTACACAAGAAAGTGGCTGAGAATATTGAAGTTCATGTAGCCCTACTGATGAACAAATAAGATGAGGTTACAATTAAAATATATTCTTCTTTTTCTGTTGCTCTACGCTGGTCTTAGCTTGCCTGTGTTCGGGGCAGGTAAACTAAGGGAGGATAAACTCCGTTACAATACGATGTACGTTGATGCCAATAATGTCCTATGGTTAGGTAGCGAGAGTGGGTTATTTAAGTGGAAAAATACCGAATCTGTCAGAGTGCCTTTACCTGTTAGTCTTAATATCACAGCTATCCTTGCCTCGCATGAACTTGTCTTGTTGGGTACGGCAGAAGGGAAATTGTTCATCTATAACACGAATCTGAAAACACTGAAACTAGTAGGTGATATGAAAGCGGAGATATCTGATATATGTGTGCGCAGCAATTTACTTTCTATTTCATCGAAGGGTAACGGGTACGCTGTCATATCGCCTTACTCAATCATGCATTATACAACTAACAATGGATTGACAGATAATTTCGTCTACAAGACCTTTATTGATTCAAATAATACAATCTGGTCCTCAACGGATTTAGGGGTCAATATGCAGATATCACTTGACTCAATCAATGCCTGCTATATGAATCGTCGCATCCCTGACCGGTTAGTGACCTGCTTTGCTTTAGCTGATTCTTTCCTTTACTGTGGAACCCAGGGAGGGGATGTATGTAAGATAAACCTGTCTGATTCAACTGTTACTTTGTTTGATCATGATATTTGGAACTCTTCACAGATCAATGATCTCAGAATTCTCGACCATATGATTATTGTCGCTACAGAAAATGGGGCTTACTTTCTTGATATGAAAGGAAATCTTGTTGAGACCACCGTTAACAATGAGCCTGTCAAAAAGATTGAGGTCGATAAAGAAGCAACTGTTTGGCTTTGCGGTAACAGGCTGCTGGTTTCTTCTGTAGGTGAACAGATAACTGCCATCAGAACTCTGAGTGGTTTCCCGCTTGCCAATGTGCATTCAATATTTGTTGATAGCGGGCATACCATCTACCTTACCCCGGACCAGGGACTCATTAAGTTCAATTATTCAACCAAAAGGATACAAAAAACGAATTTAACATCACCTGCAGACCTCATCGATATCACATCGATTTTTATTGATGTGCATGGCAGGATATGGGCAGGTACCTCTGGTAAAGGTCTTTATCAGGTGGATACGACAAATCTTTCCTTTCGTAAAATTCAGATTGATAGTTCTGTTGAGACTTCCGATATATTGACAATAACCGGTGATCAGAATAATATATGGGTATCGAGCCTCAATGGTGTATGGTATAGTGAAAACACATCAGGTAACTACAAATTCCGTTCTCTTGAGGATGAATATCATAGAAAAAAATACTATGTCTATGATGTTAAAAAGGACAGCAAGGGGACTTTATGGCTGGCTACTGACGGACAAGGGATTTTAAGAATTTCAGATGGAAAAGTAGCTGATATTGTGCTTGACCAGAAAAGACGTCCCAATCTTTTCTACAGTATTGATGAAGATTACGATGGACGGATGTGGTTTAATGCTTATTCTGATGGTCTTTACTGTTACGGCAGTGATTCGGTCGTTCATCTGACTAAAAACAACGGGCTTTCGTCTAATGAAATTCTTTGCCTTCGAAGTTACCAGAAAAAATATTTGATTGCAGTTTCATCGGTCGGGATAGACCTGATCGATATTGAGCATTTTACGGTCTCAAGCCTGAATTTTGAATCCCTTCATATGGCCGATATCCCAGAAACCAACTCCATTTCGGCCGATCAGTATGCGAACATCTATATCGGTACCAATCTGGGAATACTGAAATTATATTTTCCAAGTTACAAGACGCATTTCATTCCGCAGGCTCAAATTGATGAGATTCTGGTAATGGGTAAGTATATCGTGAAGGACAAGAATACATTCAATTATGAAGAGAATTACTTCAAATTCCTGATCTCGTCGAATTATAATACAGAACAGATGACCTATTATCAATATAAGTTGAAGGGGTTAAATGAACAATGGAATACGACAGTGGACAAAGAGGTAGTATTCCCAAGACTGAATCCAGGGCGATATGAATTTATTTTGCAATCGGCCAACAACCCCCGTTTCCTGAATGCGACTGAAGAGCGCTATTCCTTCTTCATCAGAAACCCGTTCTGGAAGCAAAATTGGTTCGTCTTTTTCTCTTTTTCGGTAATCACAGTGATCATTTATTACTATATCAGATTCCGTGAATCACGAGTCAGCAAGGTGCAACAACTGGAGAAAGAAAAGGCAATCGCTGAATTTGAAACATTAAAACATCAGGTAAATCCTCATTTTCTATTCAATAGTTTCAACACGCTGATACAGGTCATTGACGAGGATCAGGAAAAAGCGATCGAATATGCCCAGATGCTCAGTGATTATTATCGTTCTCTGCTCTCATACACCAAGTTAAACTTGGTTACTCTTGAAGAAGAGTTTGTTTTGCTGGATAAATATGTGTACCTTCAAAAAATGAGATTTGGAGATTCCCTGCATCTTCATAATGAATGTTCAGCAAGTCAAATAACAGATTTAATGATTCCTCCACTGACATTGCAACTTTTGGCAGAAAATGCAATCAAGCATAATGTTATATCCACAGTAAAGCCTTTGATGATATCGATCAGTATCAAAATGAATCGGCTGGTCATATTGAATAATCTGAATGAGAAGAACCATAAGGAAGAAGGAGAGAATATCGGTCTCCAGAATATCAGAAACCGGTTTAAACTTTTCAGCCGGCAAGATGTTGAAATTTATAAGACGGACCAATTTTTTGAAGTACGATTACCAATTTTGAATTCTTAAAACATTATACATGAAAGCTCTTATTATTGAAGACGAAAAGCCTGCGGCACGACGCATTACAAAATTGCTGCTTGAAGTAGACCCCACAATTGAAATTCTGGGCACACTCGAGTCAGTGGAGGCCTCTGTTCAATGGCTTTCCAGAAACCCGCATCCTCAGATTATGTTTATGGATATCCAGCTTGCAGACGGTTCCAGTTTTGAAATATTGAAGAAAAGCGATATTTCCTGCCCTGTGATATTTATCACAGCTTATGATGAGTATGACATTGACGCATTTAAGGTGAACAGCGTTGACTACCTTCTAAAGCCGGTGAAAAAAGAAGAATTGGAAGCTGCCATACTCAAATTCAGAAATCTTCAACACAACTATTCGACACTTGGCATTGAAAGCCTCCTCAGTTCGGCCGGTAAAAAGTACAAAGACCGATTTGTCATTAAACTGGGGAACAAGATCAAATCGATATTGGTGAAAGATATCGCCTATTTTTTTTCAAAGGATAAACTCAGTTTTATTTGCGATAATGAAGGTAAGAATTCCCCTATTGACCTTTCTTTGGATAAGATTGAAGCTTTGCTAGATCCTGCAGATTTTTTCAGAATAAACCGTCAGATCATAGCGAACGCTAAGGCCATCAAGGATATACACACAGCCTCAAAGTCGAGGATAGTCCTGGTGCTCGATCCGCAATTAAGCATAGAGGCTATTGTGAGTAGTGAAAGATCTTCATTGTTTAAAAAATGGCTAAAAAAAGAATAACACCCTTTTCGTAGCAGAGTATTCCCATTTTGTCTCTTCAATAATGTAAGAAACAAGTTTAAACAATACATTTGTTCAAATTTTATACATGATGCAGAAGACGTTTTTCACCTTGGCCGCATTGCTCTTTGCAATCATTGCCTTCAATAGCTGCAAGAACAATAAATATGAAGCCTTCAATAGTATTTGCGATACGACCAATACAAAGTTTTCAGCCGTCATTAATCCGATCTTAACCAATAAATGTTTGGCATGCCACAATAACACAACAATGAATGGGGGTATCAATCTTGAAGGGTATGATAACGTGAAGGCAAACTACGATGCCGTTCTGAATTCAACAAGAGCTGGGAGAATGCCTAAAGATGGCCCGTTGGATAGTTGCACCATTTCCAAAATTCAAACATGGGTAAACCGTGGGGCAAATAATAATTAAACATGGGAAATAAATTGAAATACACTTTGGTGATACTGGCTGTCATCGCGATAGCAGGTGTCATTGTGTTGAAATATGTCAACAAGGCTGCTGATGATTTTTCGGACACAGCGCCGAAGGCTACATATTCCTTTAAAGCGATAATGGATAAAATGTCAAACGATACTAGCAGCCTTAGAAGTCTTGTTCATGAATTGGTTGCAGTAAAAGGTGTTATTAAAAAAATTACGAAAGATTCTACTTCAACCAGAGTTGAGTTGGGCGATAGCTCTACTGCATCAAGCATTACCTGTCAGATTGATGACAGACATCAAGCCTCATGTTCGTTTCTTAAAGAAGGGCAGCCGGTTTGCATTAAGGGCAAAATAGCAGGTTTTAATATTGATTTGGATGACCTTGGTTTAGGAAATACATTGGAAATGAATTATTGCTCACTAGAAAAAAAATAAGAATATTATGAAACAGACTCTTTTCTCTTTACTGGTCTTTGTCGCTTTGCAGACGAATGCTCAGAGATTCATGACAAAAACAGGCGCCATCGATTTTGGCGCAACAGGTGCTATCGAAAAAATCGAAGGCAGTAATAAATCAGTTGCTTGTCTGCTGGATTCAAAATCAGGTTCGCTTGACTTTATTATTCAGATTAAAAGTTTTGTATTTGAAAAACAACTGATGCAAGAACACTTTAACGAAAATTACATGGAAAGCGATAAGTTTCCAAAAGCTTCGTTTAAGGGGAGCATAAGCAATTTAGCAGCCATCAATTTTGCAAAAGATGGAGACTATCCTGCGGATGTTACCGGTAAATTAATGATACATGGTGTGACAAAGGATGTCAAATTTTCAGGTAAGGTGATCATAAAGGGAGGTAAACCGGAGTTAAAATCAGCTTTCTCAGTACTACTCGCCGACTATGGAATTATCATACCTGGAGCCGTCAAGGATAAGATTTCGAAAGATGTAAAAATTAACGTGAATTGTACCTTGGAGGCAATGAAATAAATAACTGTATGACCAATAAATATAAGATTGTGATGATCGTGTTGGGTTTGATATCCTTCAGTTTTTCATCAATAGCACAAACCGACGATTTGGAGAAATTGTTGAATGCCGGTAACACCCCTCAAAAGCAATACATCCACAATGCATTTAAATCATCTCGAGTTATCAACGGACATTCCATGGAAATGCTCGGGAAGGGAGTGCTGGATTTTAGGATTCTACATAGATTCGGAACTCTTTCGAGTGGATATCACGAATTATTTGGGCTTGATCAGGCCAGTATGCGCTTTGGCTTCGATTATGGTGTAACTAAGAATCTGTCACTTGGCTTTGGTCGAAGCACCTTCAATAAGGAGCTGGACGGCTTTGTAAAATATCGCATCATACCTCAAAGCAAAGGGCCTGGTTCATTTCCAATATCTATCGTATGGGTTTCAGGAATTACGATGAAGACAGCCAAAGAGACTGATCAGTTTAGGGCTAAGATGGAAAACAGAATCGGGTATTACCATCAACTTATTTTGGGACGAAAATTTGGTACCGCTTTCACATTACAACTTTCACCTGCATTCGTTCACAGAAATCTGGTAGAATACAATTCAGATAATAATAATATGGTGGCGCTGGGTATCGGAGGAAGGATTAAATTATCAAACCGTAGCGCGCTGATTCTTGATACTTATCCTATTCTCTACGGGGGACGAAACGGGTATAATCAGATCCCGTTGTCTATCGGTTTTGATATAGAAACCGGAGGTCACGTGTTTCAACTTCATATTACGAATACTAGAGGAATGAATGAAAAGGCGTTCATCTCAGAAACTACCGAAAATTGGGGAAAGGGGCAAATTCGTATAGGATTTAACTTGTCAAGAGTTTTCACTATTGTAAAGAATAAGGAAGGTAGTTGGTAATATTGACTGCTCTCAAAAAAATAAAGAATCCGGCCTAAGATGTCGGATTTTTTTAGCGTATTGAAGTCATGTTTAATTTGGCTCCAATTTGACTAGTACCATCTAGGTTTATTTGATTCACCCTTATAATAATTATTATTACCTATTTTAAACAGGCAATATTACCATATTATTAATTTTTGGTTACCTTGTACAAAAAATAATTTAGGTTGTTAATCAAGGAAATAACTGGGCTTTTAGACATGTTTGAACCTGTCACGCTTAAGCAACTCGACAGTGTTGAACTTCAAAATCGAATCGATACGAAATACGTGTTGACTCAGGAGCAGTTGCTTTCCTTACTGAGTGGAATACATGATGAACAATATGTCCTTGAGATAGACAAACACAGGATATTCAACTACAAGACTATCTATTATGACACACATGATTTCCAATTTTACAAAGATCATCATAATGAATGTGTTAACCGGGTGAAGGTAAGAAGCAGAGAATATGTTGAAAGTCATCTTTGCTTTTTTGAAATCAAACGTAAGCTATTTGGTACCCGCACTGACAAGCAGCGACAACGAATCGAAGACCTGTACGAAGAAGTTCCTGAAGATGCTTACAATTTAATACAATATAAGCGCCTTGATTCCAAACCGATTGAAAAAAAGCTGACAAATTATTTCAAACGGATAACACTCACCAATAAGAAATTTACTGAACGGATTACGATTGACTTTGATATCAAATTCGTCAATGACAGCCAGACCATAGGTCTGCCTCACATTGTAATACTTGAAGTCAAGCAAGGTAAGACAGACGTATACAGTAATACGATTCAGAACCTGAAGAAGATTGGCGTTCATGAAAGCAGTTTTAGTAAATATGTCATTGGCGTTTCCTTATTGGAGAAACATGTCAAACACAACAACTTTAAACCTTTACTTTTACATATCGACAAATTAGGAAAATATGAAAGACTCTGAAAAAATATTGAATGACCTGAAAGATATGCCGATGGATTATCTTGAGTTGGTCACAAGGTTTGGCATTAATTTCATTTCTTTATATATATTGGTTCGGTTGATTTATTACCCAACCCATAAGAACAAAGACTTTTTGTTCACCTTCTTTATATTTAATTTCATCATTTTTACACTGATGAGTACTACACATATCAAGCAAGGGGTCGCATTCGGTCTTTTCGCCATCTTCTCTTTAATGCGATACAGGACCGTCACTGTTCCGATTAAGGAGATGGGGTATTTCTTTATCTGTTTGGCTCTTGGTATGATCAATGCCTTGTCAACGGTAGACGAAGGTGCTGGATATCTCGTTATGATAGGTTCGAATCTGGCTATCCTTTTATTAACTGTTGTCCTTGACAGGTTTGTTACACTGACACATGAAAATGTAAAGGAAATAATTTATGAGCGGATTGATCTGATTACTCCAGAGCGTAGAGATGAACTGATGGATGACCTGAAAAAGCGGACAGGATTGCCTATACATAGGATTGAGATCCACAATATTAATTTTCTCAGAGATACCGCCAGGGTGAATGTTTTCTATCATGCAAAAGATAATGAAAGCAGGGCAGCCATGACAGGTGATGATGATTAGCACAATGTAAAACTGCAATTGAATTGAGCATGATACTGTCATATCAGAAAGAGAAATCTCGAAAGAAGTCTTGGTTTTATATTTCATTCACGATTCCTTACTTTTACGAAATTATTTTTCGCTTATGAGCCATACCGTAGAGGCAAAGAAATTGAGGAATGTCTTCGCAAAATTAAATAAACTGAAGGTTTTTGTCATCGGAGATGCTATGATGGATAACTACTGGCTTGGGTCTATTGATCGAATTTCACCCGAGGCACCTGTTCCTGTACTATCAGTTAATCAAAAGGATGCCAGACCGGGTGGTGCAGCCAATGTGGCTTTAAATTGTAAAGCATTGGGAGCTGATGTGTCTCTTTTGACAGTTGTCGGTGATGATAAAAGCGGACACGAATTGAGCCAGTTATTGATTCAAAAAGGGATTTGCACAGACTTTATCATTCGGAGTAAAGAACGAATTACTACAACTAAAACCCGTGTCATTTCAAAAAACCAACAGGTGATTCGACTGGATGAAGAGATGACCGAGGAATTGTCAACTAAGGTTGAACATCATTTTATTGATACCTGTCTGAAAGCGATACAAATAGAGACCCCGGATATAGTGATTTTTGAAGACTATAATAAAGGTGTTCTCAAGGAAAATGTCATTCAGAAAATCATTACACATTGCAAACATGTCGGTGTGTTGACCGCGGTGGATCCTAAAAAAGCCAATTTTCTTGCCTATAAACAGGTCGATATTTTTAAACCGAATCTAAAGGAAATTAAAGAAGCGCTGAACTTAAATACGCTCAAGGTTAATCTGTCTTCTTTGAAAGGGTTGCATACTCAACTCCTTAAAAAATTGGATCATCAATTTACTCTGATTACGCTCTCAGAGCATGGGATATTTGCACAAAAAGGCAAAGATGCGGTGTTGTATCCCGCTCATATACGTGAAATCGCCGATGTGTCAGGAGCTGGTGATACGGTCATAGCCGTTGCTTCAATGATATATTCAATTACAGAAGACATCCATCTTTCTGCTCAGATCTCAAATCTGGCAGGTGGTTTGGTCTGCGAAGAAGTGGGGGTTGTTCCGATTGACAAGCATAAACTGCTTGACGAATCAATCGAAATCATAGGTGGTGCCTAAGGCTTAGTTGTTCTTCTGTTTTTCAACCGGACTGGTAAATACTACAGGTTGTTTGGTTGACACTCGAATGATTACATTATTCACCAACAAGAATCTTTCTCCAGGTGTAATGCGCTTGGTCATGCTGCCTGAAAAATCACGGTTACATGTCAGACAAATGACAATAGAATATACAAAGATCAATAAAGTCAATACATTAATTTTCTTCCTCATCATTTGTAACTTTTCCCTTTGAATATAGCAAACAAAATTTACAGGCACAAGTTACGTCTGATTCTGATAATTGCCATACTATATTAGCAAGTGTTCTGAATGGATTTTGTTGTGGAGGTATAGTTACAGGCTTATGTCCTCATGGGCAAGAAGTGAACAAAGAAAGTTTTACCAATCAGATCATCGCCAGGAAATCATCAAAGAGATACCTTGAATCATGCGGGCCCGGTGTGGCTTCAGGATGATATTGTACTGAAAAGGCTTTTTTATCTTTCAATCTGATTCCTTCCAGTGTCTGGTCGTTCAGATTGATATGTGTGATTTCAATCGCCGGGTTCGCAATGACCGAATCCATATCAACCGCAAATCCGTGATTTTGTGTTGAGATTTCACTTTTGCCTGTCTGTAAATTGATGACAGGATGATTCAGTCCTCTGTGTCCATGATGCATCTTGTAAGTGGTGGCACCATTGGCTAAGGCAAGCAACTGATGCCCGAGACAGATTCCAAATAAAGGTTTATTACTATCAAGTATCTCTTTTACGGTAATCACCGCATAGTCCATTGATGCCGGATCACCAGGTCCGTTTGAAATGAAATAAGCCGAGGGTTTGAATTCTTCACATGTGGCGAAAGAGGTCTTTGCAGGGAAAATTTTAAGATAGGCGCCTCTTTCCACCATGCAGGTCAGGATATTGCGTTTGATGCCAAAATCAAGTACAGCTATTCGTTTCAGTGAGTTTTCATCGCCTAGTGTATAGGCTTCGTTGGTTGTAACCATGCTCGATAACTCCAACCCTGCCATGGAGGGGACCTCTGACAATTTTTGTTTTAAAATGCCTATATCTGTAATTTCAGAACTGATAATGCAATTCATCGCTCCAAGGGTCCGTACATGAGCTACCAGAGCTCGTGTATCGATCTCATCCATAGCAACCACATGATTCTTTATCAAAAAGGATTCAAGTGATTCATCGGCCATCGTACGGGAATATTTATCGGATAAATTTTTACAAATCAGTCCGGAAATTTTGACACTGTCACTTTCAATATCGATTTCTTTGGCGCCATAATTGCCTACGTGGGCGGTATTCATAATCAGGATTTGTCCAAAATATGAAGGGTCAGTAAACACTTCCTGATAGCCCGTCATACCGGTATTAAAACAAATTTCTCCTGTGGCGGTGCCAATTGCACCAAAGGCTTTGCCCTCAAACAGGGTGCCGTCTTCTAATAGCAATAACGCTTTTTTAGCTGTTTCCATTAAAGCACAAAAGTAATGACAAATACATCTTTATTAAACAGTGTTGATAAGTTCTTTTCCTTCTATTTTATTAAACAATACGAATTATCTTGCGCTAAATTTCAAGTCCTTTATGACATTCAAGCATCAGACCGGTTTCTACCGCGGCAAAGTAAGAGATGTATATACCATAGATGATCATTATCTGGTGATGATAGCCAGCGACCGTATCTCCGCATTCGATGTCATATTGCCCAGAAACATACCTTACAAGGGACAGGTGCTAAACCAGATGGCTTCCAAATTTCTAAAAGAAACGGCCGATATCGTACCTAACTGGCTCAGGAGTGTTCCGCTGCCCAATGTATCAGTCGGTATTAAATGTGAAGCCTTTCCGATTGAAATGGTCATACGTGGTAACCTCACCGGGCATGCGTGGCGCACGTATAAAAGCGGTGAACGTGTCCTTTGTGGAGTGGCCATGCCCGATGGTTTGAAGGAAAACGATTATTTTCCTGCGCCTATCATCACGCCGAGTACTAAGGCGATGGAAGGTCATGATGAAGATATTTCCAAAGAAGAGATTATCAGCAAAGGGTTGGTGTCAAAAGCTGATTATGAGCAATTGGAAAAATATACCCGCAAATTATTCGAACGCGGCAAACAGATTGCCAAGGAACGCGGTTTGATTCTGGTAGATACCAAATATGAATTCGGGAAGATCGGGAATACGATTTATCTGATTGATGAGATACATACGCCCGACAGTTCACGTTATTTTTATGAAGAAGGTTTCGAAGAAAGGCAAAAGGATAATGAGCCTCAGAAACAACTGTCAAAGGAATTTGTCCGCGAATGGCTGATTGCCAATAATTTCATGGGGAAAGAAGGTCAACAGGTCCCAGTCATGACCGACGATTTTGTTCAATCAATCTCTGATCGCTATATCGAATTATTTGAAAAAATTACAGGCGAGAAATTTCAAAAGCAAGAGGTGAAAGAGGATGAAATTCACAGCATCGTTGATCAAATCATCGAAGGATTGTAAGCCTAGGAAAGTAAGCAGTTTTTTAATCTGACTTTCTTTCCTTCCTGTCTCGTGGAGATTCAGGTTATAATGCAGTAGTTGATTTATTTCATTCCAGGCATCTTCATTCCCATACCACCCATCTTATTCATCATCTTCATCATTTCCTTCATCTGATCGAATTGTTTCATAAAGGCATTGACTTCCGTCATGTCCTTGCCGCTGCCGGTTGCAATTCGCTGTCTTCTTTTCTGGTCAATGATTTCAGGATTCTTGCGTTCTTCAGGTGTCATGGACCCAATCATGGCTTCAATACCTTTGAAGGCATCGTCGCTGATATCCACATCTTTGATGGCCTTTCCTAATCCCGGTATCATACCAAGCAGGTCTTTAAGGTTACCCATTTTTTTTATCTGATTCAACTGCATCTTGAAATCATCGAAATCAAATTTATTGGCACGAATCTTTTTCTCAAGTTTTTTGTTTTCAACTTCATCAAAATCCATCTGCGCCCTTTCAACCAAGGTGGTGATATCACCCATACCCAGAATACGTTGTGCCATCCTTTCAGGATAAAAAACATCTAGGGTTTCAAGTTTTTCACCCATACTCACAAACTTGATGGGCTTCTGTACGATGTATTTGATCGTCAGGGCCGCACCACCTCGTGTATCTCCATCCAGTTTGGTCAATACTACACCTGTGAAATCCAATCGGTCGTTAAAGGCTTTGGCTGTGTTCACAGCATCCTGACCTGTCATGGAATCGACCACAAACAATATCTCTTGCGGATTGACCGCTTTTTTAATATCGGCAACCTCGGTCATCATTTGCTCATCGATAGCCAGACGACCTGCCGTATCGATGATGACAACATTATGTCCATTTTCTTTTGCAAAGGCAATGGCATTCAGGGCAATACTCACCGCATTCTTGTTTTCCAACTCAACATGCACTGGCACATTGATCTGTCCGGCTAATACGCTCAATTGCTCCATGGCCGCCGGACGATAAATATCGGCCGCAACCAGTAATGGCTTCTTATTCTTTTTTGTTTTAAGGTAATTCGCCAGTTTGCCACTAAAAGTTGTTTTACCCGAACCTTGTAAACCTGCTATCAGAATAACTGTCGGGTTACTATTCAACGACAATTCCTCTTCGGTTCCGCCCATGAGGTCTACCAAAGCATCTTTCACGATCTTTACCATCAATTGACCCGGTGTGATCGATGTCAACACCTTTTCTCCGATGGCTTTTTCCTTGATCTTATCTGTTACTTCCTTGGCGATAGAGAAGTTAACGTCCGCATCAACCAAAGCCCTTCTGATTTCTTTGACGGTGGTTGCCACATTGATTTCCGTTATTTTGCCTTCTCCTTTGAGTTGTTTGAAGGCACCTTCCAGTCGTTCGGTCAGATTATTGAACATATTGACGATTTATTTTGAGGTGCAAATGTAATAAAAAGTCGAACGCAACAACCAGAAAAATGTCAGGGGGATTCGCAAGGCAAACGACTGTTTTTCAAAGGAAAACTCGGTCGAGTCGGTTCTCGTTTGGTCGTACATCCTCACTCAGGCAGGTTTTGTCCGGCTGTTATCATTAACTCAGTTGCTTATGGTTTCGAGCTTGCAGCGAATAACATGAATACTCTATCGGATGCCTTTTGCTTTTCCCTTGCATAAAATCAGGATTCTGCTAACAAAGAGGTACTGAGTATCGTATTGGCTATGGAACAGTATGAAACACAAGGAAAAAGCACGGGATATTACTAATTTGAGTCTATTTTTAGAGATTACTAACTGATACATTGATTACGAACCTGATCATACAAGGATGCATACATAACGACAGAAAATGTCAGCGATTGTTGTATGAATATTGTTTCCCAATAATGATGAGGGTCTGTAAACGATATACCATCAATGAAGACGAAGCTGTGGAAAGTATGAATGCGAGCTTTTTGAAGATATTGAAGAAACTGGATACCCTGAAAGATATTCAAACCCTTCCGGCCTGGGTAAAACAGATCACTGTTAACACGTCAATCGATTATTACAGGGCGAAGAAACGATATTCCGACAGAAACCGCTTCACGATCGACACGGAATACTCCAACGTTCAGAATACTCATTTTAATATGGATTTTACCGAAAGTCGTATGGACAGCAGTGAAATCTTCAGACTCATACAGCAATTGCCCGATACCACCCGTGAAGTATTGAATTTGGTAGCCATCGACGGATACAGTCATCGTGAGGTGTCTGTAAAGTTGAATATCAGTGAAGAATCCTCACGCTGGCATCTGCACAGAGCACGTAAACTCATGACTGAAAAACTTGAAAAAAATAATTATACAGTAAATGCAAGATAGAAATGAAACAGAATAATCAATCATTGGACGACTTTCTGCGACACAACGTAGAAGAAGCCGATTTCTCCATGAAGGAGGATTATTGGCAGAAGATGTCTGTGCTTCTTGACGAAGAAGAGAAAAAGAAGAAACGATTCTTCTTCTGGCGCGGCTTGTCTGTGCTGGCCTTGCTCATTGTGGCTGGTGCCGGTGCTTATCTGTTCCCAAAACTGTCTCATAAGGAAAGCGCCGCCGCTAGTCAGCATCAAACCTTGCCGCAAACCCAACAGACCGTGCTGCCTTCTGTAAAACAAGATCAGCCTGACATAAAACAAGATCCACAACCTGAAACAGATCAGACGACGGATGAACCCACAACTACTTCATCCACTACAAAAACGAATCAAACCTCTTCAAGCAACAATCAAACATCTACAACACAAGAAAAGTCAAGTGCGCTGTTGACCGATAATGAAAGCAACGAGCACAAAAGGACAAGTAAAAAAGAAATATCGAATGAAAAGACTGTCACTCCAAGTACGTCTAAGCCTGTAACTTCAGCTCGCGCTGCGCATGGTATTGAACGTAAGGAAAGGAAACTGGCTAGACGCGAACAACGCAAAAATGATGAATCCGTGACGAATGACGCTACTGCGAAGGAAGCTCCATCTTCTTCAAATGCAAACACAAACTTAACTGTCGTTACGCCTAAGAAAGCTTTCACTAAAAAGAAAGTAGTCAACGAAAACAAGATAGCCAAGACCGATTCGAAACCGGCTGTTACCGAAAAGAAATCTGATCCGGTTCCTCAAAGTCCTGTCAACGTGCCTGTGAAAGGAAAGAATATGAAACCGGTCGATACAGTCCAATATGTAAAACGCCAACCTGTCGATCAGTCGATGTATAATCCACGTTATATTGGTTGTCTGGCGAATTATATTCCTGAACGTCTGGATAGCGTGACCGTCATCACTTATCAACCAGTGCCTGAAGTAAAACAGGCCGAACAAAAACCTGTAGAAACACCGAAAGAGAAATTCAAGAAACCTCCGTTTGAATTGGTGTTGCTGGCCGGGCTGAATATGAATAAAGGATTCAAAGGGAATGTATCCGCACCATTATCGTGGGGCTTCTCACCTTATCTTGGTGCTGGTATCGACAAGCAAATGACACCTAAACTCACCATGTCCTCTCATGTAGGGTTCACTTATTTTAATGGATTGAATTCTCAGGTAAAAGTGAATTCCTATCAATACACCTTTGGGTTGGATTCCTCTGCCTTTTCAGTGGCACATAAAAAGTTGTTGCAGTTTTATCTGCCTTTCTCCGTCTATTACCAATTGTTCAATAATCATTTTGTGATGGCTTCTTTAGGTATGTCGTATTCCTTTGATGTATCGAGCAAGGTCACCACGACCACTTCGAGTTCGAATGCCGGTGCGCCTGCTCCGTCTACGAAATCGGTTACTACCTCGTCCAGCACACAAACCGGATACAGGACTGGCTTCAATCAGTTTGATGTATTTGCTCAATTTGGATACGGATATCGTGTTGCGAACCGCATCATGATACAAGCTGCGGTGCAGCAAGGCTTTTTTGATATGACGAAGAACAGTTACTTCAGTAATTCTGTTACAAACACACAAACTCGTTTTTCGTTAGGTTTGAAATACAATTTTAAAAGAAACTAATGTTATGAAATACGCATATATATGTCTGATTGTCTGTCTGTTTTTTGTTTCCTGTAAGAAAAAGGAATTGCCTTTACCTATCAATGGTGATCCGATCTTTAAATTTATTGGAACCATTGGAAAAGATTCGGTCAATTATCAGGCGGGTATCAACAGGATGTTCATGTATACGGGGTTTTATAAAGATCCGCAAAACCTCATGACAGTTAAAAGCTATTTCGGGAAAGACAGCTGCACCAATTGTGAACCATTCCTTTCCTTTGAAGTGAAAGATTTTGATGTCACCAATACCAACGGACTCGCCGGTACCATTGCCGATCTATTGAAGGGTGGGGGGACATTCAACTCCTTTTCTCTCGACAGTATCTTTTCGGTGACTAATATTGAAACCTTCACTTTTCTGCCTCAGGTCATAAGCGGTAACGCTACGTACAAATGGGATTTTGGTGACGGTGGATCTTCTACACAGATGTCGCCGAATTATATATTCGCAACAGGGGGTATGAAGAATGTCCAACTCATCCTGCAAACCGGCGGCAGTCTGCCCGATACGATGGTGAATCAAATCAATACCGATTTCAATTCGTCTTGCCGGGCGCAATTCAATATGATACAAGATACGATGGTGAATGTAGTAACGGTTAGTGCCTATCCTGCAGGGTTTACGTATGTCTGGGATTTTGGCGACGGACATACCGGACAGGGACAATCAGACAGTAACTTCTATTTGCCTCCGGCAACCAAATATTCCGTCACATTGACTGCTACAGCACCAAGTTGTACCACTTCGGTCTTTAAACAGAAAGTCAATTTTACATCGGCCCCGCTTTATCTGGCTAACTTCCATTATCAAACCAATGTTTCTACCATCACCAGTTCAGGGCCACGTGTCAACAAGTCGGCCTTTATCATTACCTGGAAGAAAAATGGTATCATCTATAAATCGTATAAGAACGAACCAGCCATTAATCAAAGCGGTAATCCTGTATTTACCTTCACCGGTATTTCACCGTATATCAAGAATGCGCAAGGTAACAGCACCATGATGGTCACAGGTACCGTCGATACCTATCTTTATAATCAATCCGACTGGCACGATTCAATCAAAATAAAGAGCAATAATGTTGTATTGGCAGCTGCGTATCCTGATTAAAGCAAAGATTGCAAAATGAGACATGATAGTTTAAGAGAAATGCATGATTCGATAGATAATGGACCAATGTTTCAACTACATGTTGTATTGTCATTTTAACCAGCTGATAAAATTTTTGTTTATTTTCTGCATCACGAAGTATCGGGATGTTTTTTGTATCTTTTTTTATCAATAATAGATCCCTGACTTTCTCTCTAATTTTAAATTAGGGCCTGCTGAAAAAGTTAGAAGTACATCAGGTACGAACCCTCAAAGCGAAGTTGAATTGATACTTTGATTTGCAGCCAGTGAATTAGATGATGTGCTTCTGGTTATGGAAATTATCGATGGTTTTGTAAAACTTAAGTATACAGGTATAGAGGATATTATTTAGTTTGCCATGCACATTGGAATCTAACTTTTACGCTGAAATATGAAATCATCCTAAAATTGAGTGTTTTCAGCGGGCCCTAGTTACAAGTTACCCATAACGCAAGCATACAATACTGGCATTTTCAATTCTAGCTTCCATTGTATCCACTCATCTAATGAATTAAATATGCCTCACTTCCATTATAAACCAATACAAGAAAAAACGAGATCGAATTATCAAGCAGAAGCAACCTGGCAGACCCGGCAAAACTAAGCCTCCCCCAAAAAAATCAAACTAAATTTGCCTTTTGTAAAATACCAAGGATTCTAGGAAGATGATTTGGGTCGATTTTCAATATCTCGGACAACAATAAATATCAATCCAAGTTCATTTGCCTACATAAAGCCAATGTGATAATCAGGGTAGACAAAACTATTTTGGTTACCTACATTGGTAAATGCCTAAGGTTATTTTGTTTAAAACAAATGAAGCAGATCCAACTTTGGGCTATTACAACATTCCAATCGGTATAAAATCTGCAATACAAAGACTGAAATTTCTGCCAAAGCAAGGTCTATAAATACAATCATTTGGCTCTGAGTAAGCGTAAGGCGGGTTATAATAATGGATTACGTTTAATGCTTATGGCAGCAGTCTATTTCTTTTGACGTTTTATTGATATAAGGGCTGACATAAGGGATGCCCAGATTTAATCCCCGAAGAATAAGCAACACACCAATTAGAATGGAAATGTAATAAGAACTTCTGGACATATATTGCCGTAAGCGGCTACCGGCTTTTTTTTGAAAAAGGATGACGGCCGTCAGTGATGGGATCGTGCCTAGTCCGAAGAATGTCATGAAAAGCATACCTGTGAATGGTGTGGAGGTAACAGCTGCTCCGGCAATAGCAGTATAAACTAATCCGCAAGGGAGAAAACCATTTAGAAAACCAAAAGCGAAAAAGTATTTTAGTTCAGTCTGTCTGACAGCCATTGAGAAAAGTTTGCTGAATCCCTTTTGAATTGAACCCGGCAGTTGAATACTATTTTTTAGATAGGGTAAAAATGTTATTAATAATAAGAATATGCCAGTTGCGATGGAAAAGGTTTGTTGCCATTTAAAGAAGGCAAATCCCTGACCTACACCGCCTGCCAGTAAGCCGAATAATGCATAAGTTATCGTTTTGCCGAAATGATAATTAATCGTTGCAAATTGAATTGTTCCTTCACGTACTTTTTGAAATGGCAAACTTATTGCCAGAGGTCCGCACATGCCAATACAATGAAGGCTCCCTAAAATACCCAAAGCGAAGGCAGAAAGGATAATCGCTAACATGCCTAGTAATTGAACTCTTTATAATATTGTTTGGTTCCGGTTTGAATGGAAAGTTTCAATTCATAGTTACCCTTACCCCAATCTATGGTATTGAGAGCATAAATACCTTGTTCGTTCTTTGCCAGATTAATAGTGCGGTCTTTCTTGTCATCTGCACGATTATAAAGTTGAACTGAGGCCTTGGTAATTTCCTTGTTTATACTCAACGGAATCTGAAATGTGATTTGATGAGATTCTTTGTTCATTATGAGCGAATCTGTAAATGGCAAGGTGTTGGTTTTCGCATCTATAAGGTCCTGAAACTTTAACTCCTGTTCATAATAATTGTTGCTGACCATTACTGATGGATTCTGTGTGCATTGGTAAACCAGATAGCACATAAACAAGACCATTCCTCCAAAACCCATTAGAATGATATTTCCAGGGTGTGATATTTTTTTCATATGCTTTCGTCTTTATTTTTAAACAAGAAGTCCTTTATAAATCATCGACTGCATCGTTTAGTATTCACCGATAAAGGTAATTTTTTTAGCTTGAATCACATCATTTCCTGATTTTATTAGAATCTTCAGGTTCTCCTTCCTTTGCTTGATATGTTCTTTGGGCACTTTGATAAAAAATGTCTCTTCACTTTCGATTCCTGATTTGAGTGAGTCTAGTTTTTTGCCAACATACTCAATCTGTGCAAACTTCGAATCAAGCTCTAAATGATAAGGTTCTGTATACCCGCTCTTACTAACGATTTTTATTTTATATAGGTTGCTGATCGTATTGTCTGGGTTTTCTTGCAATATCTGACCGGCTACGCGAAGAATGGTCGAGTCAAACATATCACGGGTGGCTAAAAGTCCAACAAGCAAACTAAGCAAAACGATCAAGACGACACTGTAAGCTTTAATCCGATAAGTCAACTTTGGTTTCACACCTGTTGCCACATCATTCTCACTTCCAAACTTAATCAGATTTGGTTGCAGTCCAACATTTTTCATCATCATGTTGCAGACATCAATACAAGATGTGCAATTGACGCATTCAAGCTGGGTTCCATTTCGAATATCAATCCCGGTAGGGCACACATTCACACACATTCCGCAATCGATGCAATCGCCATGGTTTTCGGCTGTTTCTTTTCGTTTCTTGTTTCGAGGTTCACCACGTAGGTAATCATAAATCACTACGATTGAATTTCTGTCAAGTAACACGCCTTGTAAACGACCATAAGGGCAAATGACGATACAGCTGATTTCTCGCACGAAAGCATAGACAGCGTAAAATAAAAGGGTAAATACCATCAGTAAAGTAATACCCAGAACATGCTTGGACAGCGGCTCTTTCATGTAATGCAGTAATTCATCCAGACCTATGATATACGACAAGAATGTATTAGCGATGATGAATGATAAACTAAAAAAAACGATATGCTTGACAATCTTACGAAGATACAATTCACTGGTCCAGGCTTTGGTATCGGCAGATTGTTGTTTATTGGCGGAACCTTCAATCCAATATTCTATTTTCCTGAAGACCATTTCAAGAAAGATAGTCTGAGGGCAGGCCCACCCACAAAATACACGCCCGAAAATCAACGTAAACACCACGACGAAAAGGAGAAATACCAACATTCCGATTCCGAACAAGATGAAATCCTGAGGAAGAAATACCTGTCCGAAAAAAATGAATTTAGATTTCGTTACATCAAAAAGGAAGACAGGATTCCCATTGTACTTGACAAAAGGTAACCCAAATAATAACAACAAGTACACGATGCTGAAATAGGTTCTGAGATTGTATAGTTTGCCTTTAGGCTGAAACACATACATCCATTTTCGTTTTCCCTTGATATCAACTGTAGATATCTTATCTCTGAAATTCTGTTCTGACTGCGTGTTGGTATCTTCCAATTTGTGTTTACTTTTTTACTGCTGTGGTATCCGAAGTTGTGTTTTTAGTCGAATCAGAAGGAGCATGGTCGTTTCCTTCTGTATACAATTCTCCTTGTTTCTCCTTAGCTGCAGGAGGGTTCGTACCATGCAGTGATTTTACAAAACTAGCCAATTGAGCAATTTGAACAGGAGAAAAATCCTCTTTCCAGCTCTTCATTCCTTTCTCTGCCCAGCCATATTTGATGGTATAGAAGACATCCTTGATACCTCCTTTATGAATCCAATAATCATCAGTCAGGTTTGGCCCTACACCGCCTTGCCCGTTTGCACCATGGCAAGCGATACAATTTTTTGAAAACAATGTAGCACCCTCCGAAATTTCAGCTGATCCTAACATTTTGACTGTATTTTCATCGACATTATTTGCACCTTTTTTAAGGTAAGCTAATTTTTCAGCGGAAGCGATTTCGTTCGCTTGTGCTAACTCAACATACTGATTCGGTAATGTTTCGGAACCGAACATACGGTACAGGTAAATCACTGCAAACAAGACGCTTGCAAAGAAGCCCCAGGTCCACCAAGAAGGCACTTTGTTGTCTAACTCGCGGATGCCGTCATAATCATGTGACAAGTCAAGACTATCTTCATCTTCGATAGGCACGGTTTCATTTAACTTTTGAAATAGAGTGACCACTTTGGCAGCCTTGCCGTCTGCACTAAGCTGTTCTGCTTTCTTAATACCCATTAATATAAATAGTGTCCTTACCATAGTCAGCACCACTACAAAAAGTAGTATGATGATAACAACGAATAAGTAGACATCCCAATTGCTGAATGAATTGGTATCTGATGGCTTCAATGTTGCCTGAGCAAATACGGATGAAGAGATCAGGCTAAGTAGTATTGTTAGTGAAAGTAATTTTGAATTAGATGCTTTTTCTGCTCTGACTTTTTGCTGATATGCACCACCAGCAACTTTGATAGCGTTAGCCAGCACTGCAATAATGAGCACAAACAGGACAATCACGCCAACCAATATCCATCGTAGCAGAGAGTCTGTATTCATGAAATTCACACTTGCTGCTGTGGGTGCCGTTGCTGTCGCAGCGGCCCATGTAGACAAGCTGCCAATCATAAGAACTGATAAGGTCAGCATTATTTTTTTTATTTTTCTAATTGTATTCATAATCGTTTAAGTGTATTAATTTAATGGAATATTGGCTTTATCGTTCATGCTTTTTTTATCTGCCGTAAATGCGTACGCAAGGACGGCAATAAATATGGCACCGAAGATGATCAATGATATCATTGGATAAATCTCAACTCCGTTTATTTGTTCCAGATAGTTTTTAAATTTCATCTTGTTTAATTTTGATGTTGATTGAAATGTGGATTGAGCTTATTTTTTTATTTCTCCTTTCTTGATATCTGTTCCTAAGCGTTGCAGGTAGGCGATCACAGCGATAATTTCTTTATTCCTGTTGGTCTTTATTTTTTCAGTATTAAGGTTGGCAGCAATTGCATCGGCTTGTTTATGAAGGTCTGCTACCGCAATATTTTCATAACCATCAGGATAGGGGACTCCTAATTTACGCATGGCTTTTATTTTAACTTCAGTCAGACTGATATCCAAATCATTTTCAAGCAGCCAAGGGTAAGGTGGCATCAGACTGTTAGGTGTCATATCTTGAGGGAAGCGCATGTGATTGTAATGCCAACTGTTAGGATACTTTCCACCAATCCGATGTAAATCAGGACCAGTGCGTTTGCTACCCCATTGGAATGGGTGATCATAGACAAATTCGCCTGCTTTTGAGTATTCCCCATATCGGGCTTCTTCGTCCCTGAACGGCCGTATCATCTGAGAGTGACAGTTGTAACAACCTTCTCTTATATAGATATCTCGACCTAATAATTCAAGCGGAGTGTAAGGTTTTACAGCGGCAATCGTAGGTACATTGTCATTGATCATAAAAGTTGGGATTAATTCAACGGCCCCACCGATAGAAACGGCAATTGAAGCAAACAATAAGAATCGCAACGGCTTGCGCTCAATTATGGTGTGCCAATGCATATGCCCCACAGGCATTGGTTGCGCAGAAAGAGGCAAGGCCTCAGCAGCTTCATTGGCAATAAATGAACCTTGTTTAACAGTTTTGTAAATGTTATAGATTGCCATAAGGGCCCCAATCCAATAGAGGCTTCCACCAATGCCACGTATGATATACATCGGAGTGATATGAGTAACTGTTTCCATGAATTGGAATTGCAACTGCCCGCTTTCGGTAAATTGTTTCCACATGATACTTTGAGAGAAACCGGCCCAATACATAGGGATAGCATATAATAAGATACCGACTGTTCCAATCAGGAAGTGTTGATTAGCTAATTTGACACTGTACAAGGTTGTACCCCACATTCTTGGTATCAGATAATATAACATACCGAATATTAGGAATCCGTTCCACCCTAGAGCACCAATATGCACATGGGCAATTGTCCAATCGGTATAGTGACTGATAGCATTCACTGTTTTTAATGAAAGCATAGGCCCTTCAAATGTTGACATCCCATAACAGGTCAGTGCCACCACAAACATTTTAAGGATAGGATCTTCACGAACTTTATCCCATGCACCGCGCAAAGTATAAAGACCGTTCAGCATACCTGCCCAACTAGGAATAATCAGCATCACGCTGAATACAGTTCCTAACGCCTGAGCCCAGCCTGGCAAAGCTGTATACAACAGATGGTGAGGACCAGCCCAGATATACAAGAAAATCAAAGCCCAGAAATGCACAATGCTCCATCTGTATGAATAGACTGGACGATTGGCCGCTTTAGGAACGAAGTAATACATCAGACCCAGGAATGGTGTGGTTAGGAAGAAAGCTACTGCATTGTGACCATACCACCATTGTACCAACGCATCTTGAACACCGGCATACAAACTATAACTCTTGGTAAGAGAAACAGGAAGTTCAAGTGAATTCACAATATGCAGCAAAGCTACTGTCACCCAAGTGGCAATAAAAAACCAAATCGCAACATACAGATGACGCTCTCTTCGTTTTAAAATAGTACCGAACATGTTTATCCCAAATACAACCCAGATTAAAGTAATCAGAATATCAATTGGCCATTCCAACTCAGCATATTCCTTTCCGGTTGTAAAACCGCATAGAAGCGATACGGCAGCAAGTACTATGATAGTCTGCCATCCCCAAAGGTGGATCTTACTAAGGGTGTCACTGAACAGACGCGTTTTTAGCACCCTTTGAAGGATATAATAAACTCCGGCAAACATAGCGTTACCAACAAAGGCGAAAATTACTGCATTGGTGTGCAGCGGACGTAGTCGCCCGAAAGTCGTGTATGGGATTCCTAAATTCAAGACCGGAAAAGCCAACTGAAATGCGATGATGATTCCAACCAACATACCGATGACACCCCAAAATAAGGCGGCAAATCCAAATTGTTTTACAATCTTATTGTCGTAATAAAATTTTTCTGCTTGCATATCTATTTTTTATTTTCGTTTTTAATGGTGTCAATGGTGTCATCAAATAGAATTCGATGAGCAGGAGAATAATCATCATCAAACTGTCCTGTTTTAACGCTCCATATGTAGGCTCCCAGAAAACATAAGGCAACTGTTAAACTTACAACAAGAAGAAAAATGAGAACATTCATATCAGATGATTTTTTAATCAGAACAAAAGTACTTTTACAAAGAAAAATATTAAATGGGATTGGTCAAATACAAATATGATTTTTGTCATGAAAATTGTCAAAAAAATTAGTACCTGACCTTGTTCGTATGTTAGTAACTTGTTAGTTGCCAATAATTTACCTAATAAAAAAGAAGCTAATTCGTCATTCAAGATAGCTTCTTTTTTATTAGGACAAATATTGTAAAATTTCTATTTCCTCAACTCTTCAGGCTATCTTGTAAACTACCCAGACGGCCTTTAAAAATTGATTCTTGTTATGCCTATTGCGGCACTTGCTGTAACCACATCGCTAGTTTGCCATTATAGAATTGATACAACAATACAAAACCAGGCTTGGCGGGAATGATATTCTTGTAAAGTTCAGGGTTGGATGTCTCAAACATGTTATCACTACTGCCAAATGTGTATTTATTTCCACCAGCCATTTTTGAAAGTTTGCCCAATTTGTTCAACCCTTCTGAAACCCACTTATCCATATCAATGCTTCTTATTCCGGAAACTGAACTTGCCCCTACCGGTAAGAAGTAAGCTTTGCATTTAAATCCATCATCATTTTTAAACATGATGTATTGCTTGTTATTGGCTTCGATGGTATGGCGGTAACAGAAAAACTTCCGCTTATACAAATTTTGGGCCATCGCCAATCCATGTTCTTCGGCCAGAGAGCCTTTGATGACAGCTTCTTTCGTCACTTTTTCAACCTTGTCTATGCCACTCAAATCGCCCTTTGCATCGAAATTGAAGAATGCAAAATCCATTAAGGTAAACCCTTTATCCTTACTGTCAGACGAACTGCTCGAACCGCCACCGAGACCGCCCAACTTCCGCAGTGAACCTGATCCTGTATTATCCGAACTGTTTGATTTTCTCCAGGTTTCACCAATCACCATATAATTTCCGTCCTTTTTCTGAATTATATCTTCAACAAGCACCTTGGTTCTTCCTCCAACTAGGTCGCTTGAAAAATCACCTTTGATTTGATCCTTTACTTTCTTCCAACTTGACTTGCTGAACTTGGAGATTATGCCGTCCGGACTGATCAAAGCAAAGAATAATCCATCGGAGTTCTTGTCATCATACTTGCCATCTTTGAAATACATACCTCCTGTAGCGACCACACCTTTGTCATCTACCCTGATGAAGTCAGGATAGGCACCATCATCCTCATTTACCAACGCTGTGGAATAAACTGCTTCGCCCGTTTCGAGATTCACTGACTGTACGCTATACGTGTGCTTGTCGCCAAGCAGTGCGTTGGCCTTTTCCTTACGGAGTAAAATCAGTTTGTCCCCCGACAGTTTACTGTCTTCAACGCTCCACACTCCCTTTTCAGGAAAAAATGATTGGGTCCATTTGCTATTCAGATTTTTGTCAACCCGCTGTATTTCATAACCGAATTTCTTTTCTTTTTCAGGTCGCACAATGACAAATTCATTCTCACTGATACCATGAATTTCCGGATAATTATCCGGTGTCAGCAGTGCAGCGCGAACATCTTCTTCTACATTCTGTTTGATGATGACACCATTTTTATCCAAGGTCACCATGGTGCGTTTTTTCTTGGAAAGGTCAGCAAAAATAAAAAGAAAGTACTGTCCGTTGAAAGCAGATGCAGCCAATTCGGAGTTCTTAGAGATTTCGATTTCGGCATTTTTTACAGATTTCAGGTTCTGGTCATACAATGCCAAAATAAAATTGGCCATGC
>CAIQUX010000258.1 GCA_903875055.1 uncultured Bacteroidota bacterium | reverse complement strand
GTGATCTTCTTGCAGAATTTATTTTCTTCACCAAATTCTTCCCTTACTATGTCTATGATGTCTTCGGCATGCGAATCGGTCTTGGCAAAGATGAGGGTCTTTGGCACTTCAAAACTTCCATCAGCTTCCACCCGATCGGGAAACATGGCCGGTAAATTTTCTTTGATAGCCCGTATGATGGTTCGGATGGTGCTAGGGTTCACAATATCCTGATCGAGTTGCTTACCACTGTATTCGATATCCTCATCGACACTTTCCCAGAATTTTCGTCTGGTAAGCCGCTCGCGTTTATCTACTTTCTCACCGATGGCAATTTTGCTACCTTCTTTGGTTATTTTGGTTTCAATGGTGAACACATTATAGGGTACCAGCACGCCATCGATCACTGCTTTTTCATAGCCATAATCGCTCACCAGATTTTGATTGAAGTAACCAAAGGTTCGGTTATCGGGTGTGGCTGTCAGACCTATCTGAAAGACATCGAATTAATCGAGTACTTGCTTCCATAGGTTATAGATACTGCGGTGACATTCATCGATCACAATAAAATCGAAGAACTCAATGGGTACTTTTTCTGTATAAGTAACAGGCGCAGGTTCTTTCTGTTGATATTCATTCGGGTTGGCTTCTTCGGCGCTTTCATCCATATCGGTTCCCTTGAGAATTGAATACATGCGTTGTATGGTAGAGATATAGACCTGATTATCGGCCGGAATAAAACTGCTCTTAAGTCGGGTGGCACCATATAGTTCGGTAAACTTCCTATTATCATCATTGGGTACAAAGGACATGAATTCCTGTTCGGCTTGTTCACCTAAATTCTTGGTATCCACCAGAAATAATATGCGCTTTGCTTTGGCAAATTTCAGCAGACGATAAATAAAGGTAATGGCGGTGAAGGTCTTACCCGAACCGGTGGCCATTTGTATCAGAGCCTTGGGTTTATTGTCTTTGAAGGATTGTTCGAGGTTATTGATGGCAATGATCTGACAATCACGGAGTCCGTCTTCGGGTAAAGCGGGTATATCCTGCAATCGGCTACGAAGCGATTTTTCTTCTTTACTAAAGGCTAAAAATGTCTCGGGCCGGTGAAAAGTAAATACAGGTCGTGAACGAGGTTTGGGGTCGCGGTAATCGGTGAAGCGTGTGACTTCGCCGGTACTTTCATACACAAAAGGCAAGGCTTCATTGTTACAAAATTTAAGTTTTGCTTTGGCATAATCGCTCGACTGATCTTCATGAACCGACAGGCGGTGCCCTTCTTCTTCACGTTTGGCTTCAATGATTCCGACGGGTTTTTTATCGACAAACAACACATAATCTGCAGGCCCGATATCGGTTTGATATTCGCGGATAGCGACACCAGTTCCTGCATTCAAATTAATTTTCGATTTATCCTGAATCAGCCAGCCGCAGGCAAGCAATTGCAAATCAATCTGGTCGCGGGCTTTTTGTTCAGGGTTTTGGTTTAGCATGTGGGGGGATGCAATTCTATTTCAGAGGTTCAAGGTACAAAAGATTCTGTTTTTGTTGTAAAGATTCATAAAGATTTGAGTTTATCAAATGAGATAGGGAAGAAGGAGCGCAAGATCTAAATTTCTAGTGGTCGCTTGCGAAAAAGTCAGAAGTACATCAGGTGCCAACAAGCAAAACGAAGCTGTATTGATCATACTGCGAGTTGCAAGCGGTGAAGTAGATGGTGTGCTTCTGGCTAACGAAATGATGGATGGTTTTGTAAAACTTACGTAGGGCTTGCTGAAAAAGTCTGAAGTGCAAGCTGATTAAACTTATTGTCTACAATGTCATGCACCTTAGTGCACTACTTTTACGCTGAAATATGAAATCATCCTTAAATTGAGTGTTTTTCAGCGGGCCCTAAGTACGAAGGTATAAAGGTTATTATTTCGTTTACTGTGTACGCTGGAATCCAACTTTTACGCTGAAAATATGGATTGAATATTACACGAGTGTTTTTCAACAGGCCCTCAATAAGGAGCTAAATTATAAATTGCAGATGGAGATCTTTAGCAATGCTGCAATAGAGGAAGGAAATTACCTTAGCCTTTCAACGACCCGTTGTTAAAGATTATCGGTAAGAAAATACTCCTGTAAAACGCTGTCTACTCCTTAATATCCTTCGGAAAAACCTTATTCAGTGCCTCCACCTTTGAATGAACCTGAAGTGTCTCGTAGATCTTTCTTAAGTAGGTCCGCACAGTTTCAATACTAATGAATAACTGGTCCGCAATTTCTTTATACTGATAACCCTTGGCAAGTGCATATAGTATTTCCTGTTCACGGACAGTAAATGATTCGAGGAGATGGGCGTCCTTTTTTTTATTTGGGAATGATGAGACTACAAGCCTGGCTATTTGCGCAGACATCGGTGAGCCGCCGCGTTGTATGTCACGGATCGCTTCAAATAGCTGAGCAGGCGGCGCGTTTTTAAGCATGTAACCGGTAGCGCCGGCACATAGTGAATCAAATGTTTTCTCGGGTTCCATGTGCGATGTACACATCAGGAATTGAACATCGGGCCTCTTTGGCTTCAGCATTGACACGCATTGAATACCGGTCATGCCAGGCATGGTAATATCCATAACGACCACATCAACGTTCAACGACCTGAATTGTTTAATAAAGTCTTCAGCATTGCTATAGGCACCGACGCATACTAGATCATCGGTGGTGGACAGGAATTCCTTCATAGAATTCCTTATTTCATTGTCGTCTTCAACTATGGCTACGTATATCATATTTCTGATTTTTATTCACTTGTTTTTGTATAATCATTGAGGTATTTATTCGTCATTGGTTAGAGTAGTAGAGTTATACCAGGTTCTTTTTACTTTCCTGAAAAAATAGTCGAAGAAGGTTCGTTCGCTCAATACAATTGTGGCTATGCCTGTCAGCCCCGGTTGCAGACGGCCTTTCATTTTCTTCGTATCATCCAATGCAATAGTAACATTGAAATTCCCTTTTTCGTCGGCAGCCAGGCTTATATTATCCAGATGCCCGTCGGCAGCCCCCCATTCATAATACGGAAATGTGGCGACCTTTAAATGGACGTTTTGCCTCTTTTCCAACTTGCCAATCAACGTAGGAGGGCTCGTGATAAAGCCGTACAAGGACGATTTACGATAAAGAACCTTCAATAGTACCGAACTGCCGGCAACTTCTTTCTCTCCCTCAAAAACAAAGGACACCACGCCAGGGGCTTTCGATTTCAAGATAAGGCAACCATCTGAAATTTCAAAACTACCAAAGGTACTTTTGATCTTGTTATATGCCAGCAAGTCCTGGTCCTGATATCTGACAGAGTCAAACTTTGAATCAAACTTCAGCTTTTCCAATTCGTTGTTAAGCGATGTGCGGTCCAGTGAATATTGCCTCGATTCCGAAATAAGCGCCATTCTTTCCTTTTCATATTTCTGTTTGCCAGCGACTAACATGTCAGCGGCTGTGACTTTTCTCAATTCATATTCCTTCAATTCCTGAGCCGATATATATTTCCCGGCATATAGCTCCTTATTTTTTCCCAGTTTGTTTTCTGCATCATCTTTTTCAAACTCCAGTTTAGCGCTATTGCTCTTCCATGCAGCGTCAGTAGCGTTGATCTGCTTCTGAACTTCTGACATTTTTTCATTGTTCTGTACAAGCTTGATCTCCAGTATTTCCTTTTGCTTTTGCACCGATAAGGTTTTATCATCGCTGTAATTGTCCGAATTCCGAACGGCTTCATTATAATTGCTGATCATGGTGACAATCTCAGGCGAGGTAATTTTTATTATGGGCTTGCCATTTTCTATTGACGTACCGGGGGTAACATACTTCTCAGCAACATAAACAGGAAAGGGAAACTGGTAAATATCTTCTGACATATCTGTTTTTAAGACAAACGGCAACTGTACTTCATCCGGGAATTTAACAAGGCTGCCAAATACAAGGAATCCAATAAACAACAGTAAACCGATATACACGAATTTTCTCAATACACTTTGCCTGACGTCCCTGAGGGGTACATCATCTTCCCAGTATTGGCGTCTGTATTGCTGCGGTTCCAGTTCGTCTATCTCGTTCATCAGAAGTCAATGTAAGTTGTTATAAACTGGTGGTACACGCCACCCTTTGCCATAAGTTCATCATGCCTGCCATCTTCCGATATCGTTCCATTTTCTATTACCCAAATACGGTCGGCCGATTTTAATGTGTGCATTCTATGCGCAATGGTGATCAGCATTTTTCCTTTAAAGTGCGCCTTCACATTGGCCATGATCAGCTTCTCAGATTCAATATCGAGCATGCTGCTGGCTTCGTCCAGTATGATGATGTCTGGATTGCTGAGGAAAAGCCTTGCAAAACCAATCTTTAGTTTTTGCCCACCGGACAGATTGCTCCCTGTATCACCGACTTTGTGGTTGTAACCCAGGTACTGTGATTTGACGAAGTCGTGCAGATCCGCAAGTTTGGCAGCCCGTATTATATCGTCCATGGTTGCATTCATATTCGCATAGAGTATGTTCTCCTTAAGGGTGCCGTTGAAAATATAGATATCCTGCGGAAACAGAAATATCCGTTTGCGCAAAACTAAAGGGTTGATTTGTCTTAATTCATAATTTCCTAACATGATCTCGCCATTATACTCAGGATACAAATTTAAGAGCAGCTTCACAAGTGTTGTCTTACCGGTGCCATTTCGTCCAACAATGCCTATGTGCTCTCCTTTATTGACTGTGAAACTCATATCCCTGATCACATAGTGCTTGTCTTTTTCGTTGTAGCGGAACGAAATGTTTTTTGCGACAATAGCCTCGGTACTGAAATGATCGGCAAGATTCAATACAGACGTATTTTCGGTGTCCTGTATCAGCACGTCATTTAGCCTGCCAAGGCTTACAGACAACTCTGTAAGATTATACCATATGGCTGAAAGGTTGAATAACGAATTGAGCACTATCATGAAAATGGCAGTCAGCGACAGGTATTGGCCAATGGTGATCTCGTTGTTGAAGGTCATATAAGCGCCAATCCAAAACACGGATATCTGGCTGAGAAAATACAAGCTGCGCTGAATGGAATGCAGCATGATGCTCTTCTGCTCAGACTCGAGCACCACATTGAGTGTCTTCTTGTATTTGTTCTTCCATTGCCAGAATTTGAAACTTTCGATTGAAAGAAGTTTTATGGACTTTATCCCCAACAGTGAGTCCAGAAACTCGCCGAGGGTTTCGAGATTGCGGTAAAACACCTTGGTCACAAGGGCCTTCATTTTTGGTGCATAGTAAGCAGTGAATCCCCCATACAGTAACACAAAAAACAAGGCGATAAGTCCGAGTTTTACATTGCAGTAAATGAGTACCGGGATGTAAAAAAGTACAAACAGCAGATCAATGATGCTCTCAATCACCGTGGGACTCACCAATTGCCGTATGTTCATATTTTCCTGAAAACGCGCCATGAAATCCTCACGGCGGTTGCTGTCATAGTATTTCTGTTTTAGCGAAATAAAATGTTTGAAAAACCTGCTGAAAAATTCCATTTCGAAATTTACACGCAGTTGCACCAACAGCATGTTGCGGACGTATAAAAGAAGTATCTGGGTGAGAAATATGCCGCACATTCCTATGAGTATAGCTACCAACAGTTTTTTGTTCTGGTTCACTAAAACATGGTCGATGATGGTTTGGGTAAAAAACGGAACAGCCAGGCCCAGAATCTGCAACACAGCGGTGGCGATCAATATCTCCCAAATTACTTTTTTCAGACCGGAGAGAACAGGTGCATAGAATTTTTTATAAAGCGATTTTCGCTCAGTCATGAAGGTTGTCACTGCTTCTTCAAGGTCTTTGTTCTTGAATATTTCCGGGGTAGGTTCCACCGACAGGACGATACCGTTCCATTTCTTCAGAAAATCTGCCCTCCTGATTTTGTCCTTACCATAAGCCGGATCAGCGATCCACACATAGTCCTCTGTTACTTTGTAAATGACTATGAAATGTACCCCGCTGTAGTGGGCAATGCAAGGCAATTTTATTTTAGGCAGGTGCTCGTAGCCCATTTCGTATGCCTCTGCGTTGAAACCAAACTGACCAGCAACGTCGGCCAGACTATACAAACTTGTGCCTTCGGTATTTACCTCGCCAAGGCGTGCAAGCAAGGTCTGGATGTTGTAGTAGCCATAGTATTTGAAAATCATGGCAAGGCAGGTGGTGCCGCATTCCATCATGCCGCGCTGCTGAATAAAGGGAAAACTTTTGATGGCTTTCAAATTGATCGCTGATTTACTTTGGGTACTAAAATCTCCTCTTTAATTGAAAGGGTATAAAATTCTTCCACATGTTCAAATCGTATGTTCAATTCGTCTAGTATTTCTGACGTACTCCTTCGGTTGTCTATCCTTAAAAGAAAATTTTTCCAATCATTGTATTCAGGTTCAATCTCATACAGCAATTGGTTATTTTTTGTGAGGACATACCTGTCTTTCATTTTGTCATAAACCAGCGAGCATCCCTCACAGAATTGTAAGGGCCTCTCCAGCATTTCTTGCTGGCTGTATATCGACAGCCTTTTTTGAAGATACTTCCGGGTTGCCTCCGCGTCATCAAAGGCAAGCAGTTCCGGTATGCCGATCTTCTCTTCGTAGGCCAGATCTCCCTCCTCTTGATCTCCCAGTTTTTCCAGCAAGCCGAGATGGATGATGTGCATGATCTGCAGCCATTCCATCAGCACCGGTTTTTCCCGCATTTCCAGTATCTTGTTATAAAGAGCCTTCTTATCAATAACCGGATGAGGCGTATCGATATCTCCAAACGCCTCGCGGAATATGGAATCATCATGATCGGCAGTAAGAAATTCAAACAGCCTAAAGCGAAAATCGTATTCGGGTATGTGAGGCGGTGCCTTTGCATGATTACTAATATATTCCGGAACAAACTTTTTAGCAGGCTCACGCAAAATCATTTTGTCGTAAAATAGCGCACGATACAAATGTGGCGGCACGGCTGCTATGAATTCTGCAATGCGGAAATCGAGGAAGGGGTACAATGTTGTGTGCCCATGTGTTGCCGACGCCCGCTGCTCGTCCCAAAGCAAACTGAACGCCTGCGCATGCAATTCCATATCTACATAAATCATCCAGGGATTTTGTTCTACCGGCTTTCCGGCCATTGTGGCCAGCGCATCCCTGTTTACATATCCGCGCATATACCACAGGGCATCTTCATCCCTGTTTATGAAGGTCTTGCTCTCGGCGTCCAGAATTTCGTTATAAAAATTCTCCCATGTTTCTTCTTTCGACGGGGACGCGTTGACGATCCATTTGACCAGGCCGCCATTCATTTGGTCGCTGCCGGTGCCGGTGAACAAATACTTCACCTCGGGGTATTTGCTGCGTATGGCATAATGAAGCATCGTTTTCGTAAGCGAATCGGTATGGTTGACAGGCGATTCGGCCCGCCATACTCTCTGCTTCCAAAGTGGAGCGTTAAAGCATAGCTCATGATAAGGGATCAGAAATTGTGAATTTTTGAAATTAAGATCTTGCGACATCCGGTTGCAAAACGATGTGGTGTCCTCGAGGCAGGTGGTTTGCGTGACGATTGAAAAAGTTTCCAGACTGCCATGCCGTGCAGCGAGTGCGCATATGGCTGATGAGTCGAGACCACCGCTCAACAATGAATACGTTGTG
>CAIQUX010000257.1 GCA_903875055.1 uncultured Bacteroidota bacterium | reverse complement strand
TATGCTGGCAGAGGATTTCCATCCCAACCGAATCGAAGCCGCAAAAAAAGTGGCTCAAGAATTTATCGAAGACCGACCCACAGACCGTATTGGTCTTGTCATATTCTCCGGAGAAAGCTTTACGCAATGTCCGCTTACCACTGATCAGAATGTATTGAAGGAACAACTTAAAAATATTCGCAGTGGTCTTCTTGAAGATGGCACAGCTATCGGAATGGGGTTAGCCACGGCCGTTGAACGATTACGGAACAGTAAAGCGAAAACCAGAATTATCATACTTCTCACCGATGGGGTCAATAATTCCGGATTGATTGACCCGATGACCGCTCTTGAAATTGCCAAAGCGTATAAGATCAGAGTCTATACGATTGGCGTCGGTACGCAGGGAAGTGCACCCTATCCGATGAAAGATCAATTCGGAAATGTACATATGCAGCAGATGCCGGTTCAGATAGACGAACCCTTGATGAAGCAGATTTCTGTTGAAACTGGCGGCAAATATTTCAGGGCTATCGATAATAATTCCCTCAGTAAGATATACAAGGAAATCGACAGGCTCGAAAAGACCAAGATCGAAATCAGCAGTTTCAAACGTTACGCAGAATTATTTTTGCCATATGCCATGTTAGGTTTATTGTTTCTGTTTCTTGAAGTAGTATTGAGGAATACGGTGTTCAAAAGTCTGACCTAATCCATAGTTTTAGTTCAATTTTTTAGACAGATCTAGAAATAAACTTAGCTTAAGCAAGAGTCGATAAAGTATAAAGAATAAGTTCCGGATTTCTCTTATTGAGGCTTTAATTCCTGATATCTATCATCTGTCAACTGATTTCTTTCTTCTATCTTTACCGAAAAATTTTACAATGTCTTCTATCGAAACTATACAATCGCTGCTTACACAGGATTCGATTTCTCAGGATCTGAAAAATATTGCTCAAAAGGTATTGAACCATGAGCGCATTTCAACCGACGATGCCCTGACCTTATATCAGCAAGGCGAAATAGGCTTTTTAGGCGCATTGGCAAATTTTATCCGCGAAGAAAAATTCGGTGACAAAACATTCTTCAACAGGAATTTTCATATCGAACCTACCAACGTGTGTGTATTCAGCTGTGCATTCTGTTCCTATTCACGTATGTATAAGAACAAAGAAGAAGGTTGGGAACTCAGCGCCGATCAGATGATGCATATTGTAAAAAAATATGACGGACAACCGGTTACTGAAGTCCATATCGTGGGTGGTGTACATCCAAAGATGGATCTTGATTTCTTCTGCGACCTAATCCGACAAATCAAAGCACATCGTCCTGACTTGCATATCAAAGGGTTTACAGCCGTTGAATTGGATTATATGTTCCGTAAGGCTAAACTGAGTCGTGAAGAAGGAATGGCAAAATTGAAAGAAGCAGGGTTGCAATCCTTACCAGGTGGTGGCGCCGAAATATTTTCTCCTGAAGTAAGGACTAAGATTTGTGAAGATAAAGTGGATGGCGAAGGCTGGTTGGATATTCATAAGACTGCACATCAATTGGGTATGCATTCGAATGCGACGATGTTGTATGGTCATATCGAATCTTACGAACACAGGATCGATCACATGAATCAGTTAAGGGCTATGCAGGATGAGACAAAAGGATTTAATTGTTTTATCCCATTGAAGTTTCGCAATCAGGATAATGATATGAGTGACATTGCAGAAAGCAGCATCATCGAAGATATCAAGGCATACGCTATAGCACGGATCTTCATGGATAATTTTCCACATCTGAAAGCTTATTGGCCGATGCTGGGCAGGAATAATGCACAACTCATGCTGAATTTCGGTGTCGATGATCTTGATGGTACCATCGACGACAGCACTAAAATTTATTCGATGGCAGGCAGCGAAGAGCAAACACCCGCTATGAGTACTGAGCAGATCTGCGATTTGATATACGACGCAAACCGCATTCCAGTTGAACGCGATACCGTGTATAATGAGATCAATATCTTCCAACGGGAAGACGCCTGATCATACTTACTTCACCGTTATCTTCTGACTACTGATTAATTTTTCATCGGTACTGATTTTGAAAACATAAGTTCCGGATGTTAATGGTTTCGTTGAAAACGAAAATTGGTTGTGACCCGCTTTGACAAATGTGTCCATCAATAACGAAACCAAACGACCGTTGAGGTCTATCAGTTCAAATCTGACCTTTTGTGCTTTCTCCAATTTGAAATTTACGTTGAACAGATCATCAGTCGGGTTAGGATAAATACTATTCACTGGATCTTGTACAATATCATTCGTTGAAACCGAAAAATCGTTGTTGTCTATGATACTCACCCAACAATTGACACCGCTTGACTTGCCCCATGACCCTGATAAATAGGCTCTTCCGGTGGTATTATATTTTCGTTGAATATTTGTATAATCGCCCCAGCGTTCAACGGAATCAGACAACACATTCACATTTGAGGTGCCGTTTTTTGTAGGTATCACATCAGAAAAATTACCGGCACCGTCTTTATACACCACACTGGTTCCCGGGAAGCTATCGACATAGCAATGCGAAAATGTGTAAAGTACCTTATGCTCGGTTGGGTTATTACCCATATAGGTCATCGAAGGATATCCATATTCAATAGTGTCGTTCGACAATATGGAAGCTGTTACTACCGGGCTTGCGCTGCTTACATTCTTAATTTCACCAAGAAAAACACCCGCATTCATATAGGTTGGGTTCAGTGTATTGGATCCAAAATGAATATTGTTGTTTTCATAGATAGCAGCCAAGACACGGGCATCATTGG
>CAIQUX010000256.1 GCA_903875055.1 uncultured Bacteroidota bacterium | reverse complement strand
GTATTCTCAAGTCCGTTGCCATTATACCAGGTATATTGAGGAGTAGCAGCACCCGCTGGATGTTGTCCTGAGTTACTTGTATATACTTGTTTCCAGGATGTGCCACCATCAAGACTCATATGCGCGAATCCCCAATCGGTGATGATGATACGGTTGCTGTTAGAAGGGCAGACCTGCAATCCGAACAAGGATTCTGCCCAACCCCAGTTCTTATCACCACCACTTCCACACCATCCTGTATTAATATTTTGGTTCAACGTAGTATTGAATACTGAAGTCCATCCGCTTGCGGTATGTCTGAATGCGCAGGGGCCTGTTCCGTTGGTGGTTCCGCCACCTGCGTACAATGTATCAATATCGTTTTTGGCCATGGATAGGATAACAGGATATTGCGAAGGAAAGGTCGATGTATTGATAGCACTGACCAATGTCCAGCTACCTGAGCCATTATCCATTTGATAAACAGCCTTAGGTATCCCGTTATAATTACTGCCATAGGCGATGCCGGTATACACATCTGCGGCATTCGCGGTGAGCGCATAAAAACGAATAGTATTTCCTTCTTTCCCTGAAGTAAATGAAAGCACTTTTTCACCAGAAGGAATACCGGTCGTTGTCATCATGGAAAATGAATTGCCGCTATTGGTACTTTGCAGTATGCCATCGATCATACCAATATAAATGATGTTCCCGTCCCAGAATACATCCGTCACATGTTCACCGGCGCCGGCATTGATACCCGTATGCACGAGATTAAACGTATTGCCTCCATCGAAAGAGAAATAAATCTGATTGTAATAACTCATGATCACGCGACTTGGATTCGTATAGTCGGCATCCAGATAATAAACCTCATTGGTGCTGTCGGGATTCCCTGTAAGTTGTGTCCAGGTACTACCTCCATCAACCGTCTTTTTGGGGATCACATAATCCATGCCATTCACCGAAGGGTAACTGATACAATATCGGATCATAGGATTATTGGTAAAGATCATTTTACTGGCGTGACCGGCACTGATTTTCCCAAACGCAGTTGTTGTCCAATGATCACCTTTATCGGTACTTTGAAACAATGGCGTCATGTCACAAGAAATGGACATTTCATCATTGTTAGCAGGATTTATAGATGGAGCAAATAAGGCACCTCCGCCACCCATGCCACGGGATTGCCAATTGGTTGGAACTTGTGAAAATGACAGCATGGAAATGAGTACGAATAATAAGGTTGAGGTAGTTTTCATACTAAAAGATTTAGTACAAACTTACTGATTAACTTCCATAGCTTTATCAATAATTGATAATCTGCGTAGACTCATTACGCAGCCGTGACAATACTTTTACATTATGCTTGTACAAGAACAGGAATATATCAAGGGCAGGGGAGCCCAATCGAATCCGAAAAATAAGTTTTCATTGGATGAATATGCGATCGATCATCCTGAAGCTATCGATGATTGGGAAAAGGATAGGATAGAAACACAATTTTTTCAGGAGAACGGAACTACTATCCTCAATAAAATCACCAGTCCGGATGTGCCTTTGTCATGGTCCCTGAATCCCTATCAGGGATGTGAACATGGTTGTGTCTATTGTTATGCGCGAAATTCACATGAATATTGGGGATTCAGTGCCGGTACCGATTTTGAAAGTAAGATTGTTGTAAAGAGAAGGGCGCCGGAATTATTACGGGAATTATTCAGCAGTCGTAAATGGCAACCTGCCCCCATTTCGCTTTCAGGCAATACAGATTGCTATCAACCTATTGAACGCAAACTAGAAATAACCAGGAAGCTGCTGGAGGTTTGTCTTGAATACAAGAATCCTGTCGGCATCATCACTAAGAACGCCTTGCTACTTCGTGATCTTGATATTCTGCAGGAATTGAATAGATACAAGTTGGTTTCTGTTTACATATCTATCACGTCCATGGATGAAGATCTCAGAAGAAAATTGGAACCTCGCACATCAAAATATGCAGACAGGATTAAGATACTGGAAACATTGTCTAAATCCGGCATTCAAACGGGTGTGATGAATGCGCCTATCATACCGGGTATCAATGATGCACATATGTATGAAGTATTACGCAGGGCATCGCTGGCAGGAGCTAAAAGTGCCGGATATACGATGGTTCGATTAAACGGTGCCATCGGTCCTATTTTTAAAGACTGGCTTTCCTTCACCTTTCCTGACCGTGCACAAAAAGTTATGAACCTTATTGCAGATAGTCATGGTGGCAAGGTTAATGACAGCCGATTTGGTACCAGAATGAAAGGGGAAGGGAATATGGCTGATATGGTTAATCAGCAGTTTAAAATGTATTCAAGACAATTTCATTTGAATGAAGAACAGTTTGAATACAATCTCAATGATTTTGTTCGATTGAAACCAGGACAACTTAGATTATTCTAAAATCGATTGAAAAACACGTTCGAACAAGTAAATCCTGAGCAATTCTATTATAAAAAAAAGACAGTCTTATCAATGGATTATGCCCAAATGTATTGTTTCTTGTTCATCAGCATGGCTTCACCGCCAATAGTCTGATCACCACTGGAAACTTCATACACAGCGCAATCATATAGAACACGGTTCTTTTCAGGAAAAATTTCCTTTACTGTAATCACCGCTTTGTAAGTGGTATCAACAAACATAGGTTTCATCCACATCAAGCTTTGTTTCATATAAATATGGCCATCGGCATACCAAAGCGCACCGAATATTTTTGTGAACACGCTGGCTCCTAAAAATCCATGAATAATGCAACGACCGAATATGCTGTTCTTTCCAGCTTCTTCATTCGTATGTAAAGGGTTAGTATCGCCGCTTACCTGAGCGTAGAGATTGACCTGTTCTTGTGTGTAGCTATATTCGTGTTCGAATGTGTCACCAATTTTAAACATATAGTGTTTTATTACAATTTAATAACATCTTAGCCCTAGCAGAACCAAGATTAAATTTTACCTTTGCACCGTGAAATCAGAAGGAATTTTTGATTTTGACGTAGACAAACAATTTTTTAAATCCTCTGCAAATAAAAACAAAATGACAAACAAAACAAATTCTTCAGGCAATTTTTTTGAAACTTTAGTGGATGCTCAACAAAAAGCAATGGAAACTATCGTTGAAAACACAAAGAAATTCACAAATGGCAATGCTATCGTGAATGAAACCATTGATAAAAGCACCGACTTTTTCAAGAAAACCATTGATGCTACGAAGGAAACTATCGACAAGGCGACTGCTCAGGCAGGAACTGCGCAAAAAGAAGTAAAAAACACAACAGATAAAGCCTCTGAGTTTTTTACTAACTGGAAAAACCAACAAACAGAGTGGGCTAAGCAAATGCAGGAAATGAATACCAATTTCCTTAAGTCTTCTATGAACACCAATAATTTTCAAAATCCGATGAGCAACATGCAAAACATGTGGAGCAATATGAATTCTCAGTTCGACATGAATAACATGATGAACCAAATGAATCCTGCTAACTTCCAGGCTCAGATGGATAAAGGAACAGAACAAATGAAAGCGTTCTGGAATCAATTCCAGACCATCATGAACAATAACTACACCGATTTCACCAAGAACTTCCAAAACGGAACCTTGGCTGATACTTATAAAGGAATGTTCAATACCAGCGAAGGATTTTCTAAATTCTACGAAATGTGGATGCCTATGATGAAGTCTATGAATGATAAGACGTTCAACATGGATATGTTCACGAAGAATCTTGACATGAATCAATACAAAGATTTCATGGATAAGTTTTTCTCTTTCATGCCTCAGTCTTCTCAAGACTACATGACTAAAATGAAAGACATGTATACTGAAGCCGCTAAAAACGGTAATGCACAGGCTACAGAAATGATGAACGCCATGAAATCAGGTATGAGCAACATGATGCCAGGCATGACAGGCAATCCGTATGCTTCTATGCTGAGCAACTACAATAACGTATATGGCCAGATGATGAATGCAGTATCTCCGTTCGCAAAGATGATGACTCCTACAAATGATTCCAAAGCCATGGAAGCATGGACTAAGATCATCAATGATTTGAATATCTACAACATCAAGAATGCCGAATTACAACATATGGTATACGAAGCCGGTATGAAAGTGATGGAAAAAATTGCTGCTTCAACCATGCACAAAATCGAGAATGGTGAAGAAGTGAATAGTATGATGAAATTGTATCAGGATTATCTGAATACCTCAGATAAGACCTATGTTGAATTGTTCGAAACAGATGAATACAGCAAATTGATGGCAGAAGTGACCTCATTGAAAATGGGTATCAAGAAATCTGTTGAAAATCAAATGGAAAAATCCTTCGTGAATATTCCATTAGCTACACGTAGCGAAATGGACGAGGTTTACCAAACAATTTATGATTTGAAAAAACTGGTACGTTCATTGGAAGCTAAGTTGAATACAGAAGCACCTGCTACTCAAAAATCATCTGCTCCTAAAGTAACTTCTGCTCCTAAGGCAAAAGCACCTGCTCCTAAAGTGGCGGCTAAAGCTCCTGTAAAGAAAGCAACAAACAAAAGAAAGTAATTTCTTCTGTCAGATAAATTAAAAAATCGCCCTGTGTCTTACAGGGCGATTTTTTTATGTATAGTTACTTTAAAGTAAGAATTAGATTTCTACTTAGGGCTTGCTGAAAAAGTCTGAAGTGCATCAGGTACGAGCCGGCAAAACGAAGCTGTAT
>CAIQUX010000255.1 GCA_903875055.1 uncultured Bacteroidota bacterium | reverse complement strand
TGAACATACTGCCTTACAGCAATTTTACGGTTTATACCATGCCGGTCGGTTCTGCTATGGAAGTGTTGCTGCTGTCATTTGCACTGGCCGACCGTATCAACATTCTGAAAAAAGAGAAAGAACATTCGCAGGCACAAACCGTCGAAGCACTGAAGGAAAATGAAAGAATAATCCGTGAGCAAAACGTGATACTCGAGTCAAAAGTTACAGAACGGACGCATGAACTGAAAATTGCAAATGACGGATTAAGCAAGGCAATGGTTGAGCTGAAGGAAGCAGAGAGTCACCTGGTAGAGTCAGAAAAAATGGCTTCTCTCGGTCAGTTGACGGCAGGTATTGCCCATGAGATCAATAATCCGATCAACTTTGTAACTTCCAATGTGAAACCCCTGAACAGGGATGTACAGATGCTGGTGGAGACAGTTGAGATCCTCGAGAAAATTATTGTTTCCGATATACCAACGGCCGATAAAATCAAACAGATCGAAGAATATAAAACTGATATTGACTACGATTATCTGAAAATTGAAATTGAACAATTGCTGAAGGGAATAGGTGAAGGAGCCTCCAGAACTGCAGAAATAGTCAAAGGTCTGCGTATTTTCTCCCGGCTCGACGAGGATGACCTGAAAAAAACGGATATTAATGAGGGCCTGGAATCTACATTGGTGATCACCAATAACCTCTTGGGTACAACCATTAAAATTGAAAAACAATACGGTAATCTGCCTGTGATCGAGTGTTATCCGGGGAAACTCAACCAGGTATTTCTGAACATCATTTCCAATGCTATATATGCAATCAAAAAGAAATTCAGTGAGAACATTGGGGGTTTACTGACTATCAGCACTTCATCTGATGAAAATAACGTCTTTATAAAATTTGCCGATAATGGTATAGGGATGGATGAGAACACCAAAAAAAGGCTATACGAGCCTTTTTTTACAACCAAGGAAGTGGGCGAGGGTACAGGCCTTGGTATGTCCATCTCGTATAATACGATTATTAAACATAATGGTCAGATACAGGTAAATTCTCAAATTGGTATTGGGACGGAATTCATACTTATATTACCTTTAACGCAGAAATAAAACATTATTGAGCAACAGGGATAAAATAAAAGTCTTATACATAGACGACGAACAGAATAATCTGAATGGCTTTAAAGCCACATTTCGGTTCGACTATTCTATTTTCATTGCTGCCAATATCATACAGGCATATGAACATTTAAAGGCACATCCCGATATCAGCGTTATTCTGTCTGACCAGCGGATGCCGGATATGACCGGTGCGAAATTTTTTGAGGAAATGCGTGACCTCTACCCCGGGCCGGTAAGGATGCTGATTACAGGGTATGCTGATATTGAATCGGTTATTGACGCTGTAAATAAGGGACATATTTTCAGGTATATCAAAAAGCCATGGACAGATACAGACATCAGATCGGCGATTGAGGAGGGAAATAAATTTTACCTTACCAATGCAATGCTCGTTACGAAGAATATAGAATTGCAGTCCGCATATGATGAGCTGGGTAAATTTGCATATAGTGTTACTCACGATCTGCGGGGGCCGCTGCTGAGTGTAATAGGAGCACTCGACCTTGCTAAAACAATGGATAATCTCGATGAGCTCCGCGAGATATTTGGGATGATGGATTCGGCGGTGAAGAAGCTGGATGAATTCATTAAGAGCACTCATGAGTATTATAATCTGAAGAGAGGAAAACTACAGTTTGAGGAGCTCGATCTTAAAGAAATTGTGAATGATATTGCCGCCCTTTTCAGAATAGCAGGGATGATGAATAATATTCGTTTTACATCGTCGGTTGTTCAGCAGGAACCATTTGTCTGCGATGCGATGACACTGAAGATCATTTTGAATAATCTTTTCTCCAACGCTTTCAAATTCCAGAGAAAAGCCGCAATCGATAAATTTGTGGACCTGAAAATTGAAGTAAAAAATGGCAAGGCTACGATCATTGTAATTGATAATGGAATAGGCATACACGACAGCCACATAAACAATATCTTTACGATGTTTTATAGGGCAACTTCTGAGGAGTCGGGGTCTGGTTTTGGTTTGTATAATGTGAAAGACGCATTGTCAAAACTGAACGGAACCATAGAAGTACAGTCTGTACTTAATGAAGGAACAACATTTAAAGTAATCATTCCGGTTAAGGGAAATGGCACATACTAATAAGAAGAATTTTATAGTGATAGACGATAGCAAGCTTGATTGTTTTATCGCTGAAAAAATAATTAAAAATACCGGTTTGAGCGGGTCGATCCGTTCATTCAATACCGGTAAAGATGCGCTGGAACATATTTCATCTTCAAATGTTGAAGACCAGTCGCAGAACATAGTGCTGGTCGATATACAGATGCCTGTGAT
>CAIQUX010000254.1 GCA_903875055.1 uncultured Bacteroidota bacterium | reverse complement strand
TTTCAGGTTGGTTGAGATATTTTATGGTCGGCTGATTCTCTGATTTGAATTTGATATAATACGTTTTTTCGCCAAGGTCTATCCGTGCATTCTTGAAAAGCGGTTTAGTATAATCGATTTGAAAGGTGCCATTCCAGTTGGTGCCCTTGATCGGGTTATGTTGTTCGTAACTGTTTACGAATGTATTTGAAGAATCATATAGCGTGGTGAACAAATTACTTTCTCTCAGGTAGCGCATCGTGCTGAAATTCATTTCGATATTCAACTCTTCCTTCGGTTTTTTGAAATTGTGTTTGTACTGAAGATTGGTGGTAGAACTTAAGGGATTTCCGATATACTGATTAGCTCTGAGTTGCTTGGAAACCAAGGCCTGATAGTCGATCTGATTCTCGATGGTATTCAGACTGTTACCACGCATTTTAGCGTTGAACACATTTTCACTCAATGTGATTTTATTGTTTTTATCGAACGAATAATCGGCCCCCATATTGATGAATCCATTTAATGGTTTTCTGTCGTTATGAGTAAACGAACTATAGGTATACTTATTGTCGTAGTTTGAACGTGATGTGGTGGTTTCTTCCCAGGTTTTTGATTGACGGGCATTCGCATTGACAAACACATTCCATTTCTTGATATTGGCATTGATATTAAATCCGCCGTTCAGACGATAAGGGGCTGCGATACCGGCATTGATGGTTGCATTATAACCAGCCTTACGATCTTTCTTCAAGATGATATTCAAAATACCGCTCATACCTTGTGCTTCGTATTTGGAGGAAGGGTTGGTAATCACTTCAATACTCTCGATACTTGAGGCCGGTATCGATGCGAGGGCTGTTTGAGGATCGCTGCCGAACATGGCAGAAGGCTTTCCGTCAACAAGGAGTGTAACATTATCTTTGCCGCGTATGCTGATATTGCCATCCATGTCTACATTCACCGAAGGGACATTTTTCAGCAGGTCGGTGGCTGTTCCACCAGCAGCGGTAATGTTTTTGTCGACGTTGAATGTTTTCTTATCGATGCCGAGTTCGATGGCATTCTTTTCACCTACGATGTTCACCGCTTTCAGGCTTTTATCAGTGGCGATCAATTCAAATTTCCCTAAATCGACATTAGGTTGATTGATGTTGTAATTAGCGAACACTTTCGATTTGAACCCGACAGAAGATATGGTGATCGTATATTTCCCGTATGGTATTTTTTCTACTTTAAAAGTGCCGGCTTCTTTTGATTTTGTTCCAAGTATTTTTGATGTGTCTGTCTTGCTTCTGAGTGATATAGTGGCAAACTCAATACCTTCTTTTTTTATGGCGTCGTTTACCGTGCCTGTCAGGGAGGCTTGTTGCGCATTGATAAGAAGACTCATGAAGAGAAACAGGGTAGAAAGATAGAATTTCATAATGTTGGCAAAGGTATGTGCCAGAGACGAATTCCGTCAAATCTTAAATACAAGTATGCTGTTAAACTGAATGTAATATAAGATAGCCTATTTTGAAATTCTATAGGCTTTTCCACCATTGACAGTCAGCAGATAAAGACCGGCTGAAATGGACCTGGTGTCTAGGGTCAAGACAGATGAATTCATGCCTTTTTGATGAAGTAGGATTTTGCCTGCGATGTCTGTCAGCATGACTTCAAGGATGGGTTTGTCTGAACGGATCAATAGGTGATCATTGGCCGGGTTAGGAAAGAGTTCTATGCCCGTCGATAATGCTTCAGTATTGACTACTGAATTGGGCCAGCATGTCATTGCATTGGTAACGAAACTGGTATTGATGGCGGCTGATCTTGTGGCGATGAATGATTTTAACCCGAATGCGGTAACACCAGTCGGGCCCGATAAGTTGAGGTCATAGTTAAAGCTGGAATCAAATTGTCCATTGGAATAGAATTTCTTCGGATCAGCATAAACGCTTGATTGAATCTTGTCTTTAATAGAGTCTATCCGTTGGTCAAACTTGAAGTTGGTAAAATCCTGTTTCAGTTCGCAATATGCATCTTGATACATTCTTTTGTAAAAAGGATTATTCAGCATGTTGTTGCAAAGAGGACGGCTTATCGGGTTGGACAGATAATAGATGTCAAGATTTTTCAGTTGAGCGGTTGTCAGTCCGTTCTTGAAACTTCCGAAAGTCTCGTTGTTGTCCCAGGCTATCCATTGGAATTTCGAGGTGACCGTATCGTGATAGATGTAATAATTATGACCACTACCGATATATGAATCAAGGCTGGAAAACATATTCACCACCGCCCATTGTCTGACAAATCCTTGTGTATTGAAAACGGGTTCAAGTGCTGAAGGCAAGTTTGCTGATGGTGTGTTGTTGATCACATCGATCATTGAAATCAGGTCAGACCAGTTATTGGTTGTGTAGTTGTTTTTTATTTCATACTCTGTCTCATACAATGATTGTGTAGCACTTCCTTTCCACCGCAAATCACCATGAGGGTCTCCTTTAAATAAATTACCGTTGTTGCTGTTGAACCAATGCATGCAAAACTCGTCGTCTACATCCTCTACTATTGTGTATAAACCCCATAGTTGTCCATTCATATATACATTGCAATAGGTGGTTCGTGGTGCCGGTACTGAATGCCCGATGAGGAAATCATTCACCAATTTTTCGCGCATGAAGGAAGGATCTTTGAACGAGTTGTTGAAATTCAGTTTCTTCAAACCGTGAATGTCTTGTCCCGTAACGAATTCATTGAAGTCAAGTTTGAATGGTTTTTTTTGTGATGGATTGTTGAAGGATGAATTGCCTTTCGCCTTGATGCCGACATTCGAATAAAGTTCGCCGTTAAAGTCAATATCAACATTCAGATATTGGCCAGTTGTATTTGTATTCAGTAATGAATCGTAGAAGGCAGGATAAGGAAATGTGATATGCAGGGTGTGGATATACTGCATATTAAAAATCGAATCACCATTTCCCGCCTTACTTTGATAGGAGGTTGAAACGATTGCCAATACAAAGAATAATATCTTTTTCATGGAACTTTATTTAAATTCATGATGAGCACTAACTATTCCAATCCTACTTTGCAATCAATATTATATTGATTCCTGTCTTGTGAATTTCGGGTAATGAGTTCGCCGATAAAGCCGGCAAGAAATAATTGTGTACCGACAATCACACACACGATGGCCATATAGAACAATGGTCTGTCAGTCATTTTATATTGATGAAAAGCGATTTTAGCGATAGTCAGGTAGATGCCCAGAATGGAGCCTATGATGAAAACGATGATACCCCAGAACCCGAAAATGTGCATGGGTTTTTTCCCATATTTTCCTACAAACATGATGGAGGCCAGATCTAAAAAACCGTTCACAAATCGTTCCCATCCAAACTTGCTGACACCATATTTTCTTGCCTGATGGGCCACAGGTTTTTCTGTTACTTTCTTAAAGCCAGCCCATTTAGCCAACACAGGAATGTAACGGTGCATTTCGCCATACACTTCGATTGACTTGATTACTTTCTTCCGATAGATTTTCAAACCACAGTTCATGTCATGGAGTTTGACACCACTCATTTTTCCTGTCACGGCATTATACAATTTGGAAGGGATGTTTTTTGTCAAGGCATTATCAAATCGCTTCTTTTTCCATCCGCTGACGATATCGAATTTGCCCTCTTTGATTATCGAATAGAGTTCAGGAATCTCATCAGGCGAATCCTGAAGGTCTGCATCCATAGTGATGACATAGTCTCCTTGGGCAGCCTTGAATCCTTCATTCAGTGCGGCTGATTTGCCATAGTTTCGTTGAAACCTGATGCCTTTGACCAAGGAGTTTTTGGTACTCAGTTCTAACACTTTCTCCCAGCTTTCATCGGTGCTTCCGTCATCAATCATGATCACTTCATAGGAGAAATTATTGGCCTGCATGACACGCTCAATCCAGGCAACCAATTCAGGAAGTGATTCTTCTTCGTTCAAAAATGGAATGATGACTGATAAATCCAATGTTTATTTTTTTGTAAATGTATTAAAAATAAATGACGAAAATAAGGACGAAAGGAGACCGCTGATGCTATAAGCGAAAATGGTTTTCATGATCAGAAAGGTGAGGTTGCTGACAGGTTCTCCTTTTGCGGAAAAAATGAAAAACAAGATGCCGTTTCCGATGATCACGATGACCAGAATGGTGGCCAGTGTCTTCAGGCAATGTGTGAGCGAATCGATAAATGAAATACCGGCATAATATCTATAGAGTAAGAAGCATGAAACAAAAATACCCATGAAGAGAATCATAAACTGGAATAGGTTATACGGCGAATTGACAGGCAGATGCAATTTGATCATGAATACGATAAAGGACAAGATCACCAGCGACGTAATGATGCCTGTTCGTGTAGATATTTTTTTATTCATTCGTATACAACTGGGTGTTGTTCACTACCGCCAAAACTTTTCCGGTCAACTCTTGATTGAAGTAAGGTGAATTAACAGATTTACTTTGATTGGTTTTGTCATTCAAGGTCCATTTCTCGTCGGTATTGAAAATTGTCAGGCATGCCTTACAGCCTTCATTTATTTCAGGAATGGTGAGTCCAAGGATAGTTCTTGGTTTTTCAGTCAATAAGGAAACCCATTTTTCTAAACTGATTTTTTTACTCACTTGCAAAAGCAAAGGTAATGTGGTTTGCAAGCCCGTCATGCCCGGTTTGGCATATTCGAATTCTACATGCTTGGCATCCCAGTCTTGCGGAAAGTGATGCGTAGTGATACAATCGATCGTGCCGTCTTCTATTCCTTTGATGAGTGCAAGACGGTCAGATTCGGTGCGCAATGGAGGGTATACTTTATATGTCGAATCGTAGGTTTCAAGTATTTTATCGGTAAATAAAAGGTGGTATGGCGTGACGGAGCAGGTGACATTGAGTCCTTGTTTTTTGGCCTGTCGGATCAACTCAACTGATTTTTTTGTACTGATACCTGTAAAATGAAGGCAGGAATCTGTGTATTGAAGCAGCTCGATATCGCGTTGGATCTGGATACTTTCCGCTATGCCCGGCTTGCCTTGCATGCCAAGTTTCGTCGATGTTTCGCCTTCATTCATCAAACCGTTTTTTGCAATGGATGTATCTTCAGGAACCTGAATAATCACGCCATTGAACGCATTGACATACTGTAACGCTTTAAGCATCAATCCGGCCTGTTGAACGGGTTTGGTGCCATCGCTGAAGGCTACCGCGCCAGCAAGTTTCATATCATACATTTCTGCAAGATCTTTGCCTTCGAGTTGATTGGAAACAGCACCGATCGGGTGAAGGTTAACAAGGGAACTTTTGCTCTTGATATAATCGACTGAGGACTTATTCGTAATAGCAGGAAGCGTATTCGGTATCAGACATACATCGGTGAATCCTCCGGCAGCGGCGGCATTAGCACCGGTTGCCAGATCTTCCTTATATTCATGTCCAGGATCGCAGAAATCAGAAAACAAATCCATCCATCCGATACTGACTGCCGTATTTTTTCTGTCGATGACGGTGCCTCCTTTCACGTTAATTGAATCTGCAATTTTTTCAATGATCCCGTTCTTTATCAGGATATCTTTTTTCTTCAGATGAAATTTACTTGAAGGACAAAGAATGGTTGCTTTTTTTATGAGGAGTTGCATCATATTTATTTTCGGCATACTGTAGAAGATTAGCGCATCACACGGATCAATACGATTTCGATCAGAAGGAACAACAACGCTAAAATAATACAAACTTTCCAAAGTGGTATGCCGTGTTGTAATTCGTTGATGGTTCCTGATGCATTCAAATCATTCGCAAGCCAGTCTGCATTTTTGATTTGCGTTGTTTTTTTCAAATCATTGACGTCCCAATATTTTAATTCAGATTCGGTGCGGTCGTAATTCACACCGATGAAATTCGAATCAGTTCTTCCGGGAAGATAAACGCCATAGAGTCCGGCTTTTTGAATCGAATTGTTGAGGTTTATCTGCATTCGGTTGCCAATGGCCCGTTGTTTAGGAATCGCATCAAAGGCCCCTTCGCCGATATGGTAGACAGTCTTGTCACCGATTTTAGTATTGTCGATAAACACACTAGCATTTTTACCGATAGTCAATGCGTTGATGCTGTTGTTCGAATTCATGTAAGCCATCTTGTAAATCAAGGGAAGGAACCAATAGGATTTCGGAAATGTACTTGCATTGATTTCGGCACTAGAGGCACATACATACATCTTTCCATTGCCGGTTTTGTAGGCACTTAAGAATGCATCGCTGTTGGAGAATGAGAACAATTTCTGTTCACTGCTTAAAGCGCCGTTCGACAGGATGTAATGTTTGTAAACAACGGGTAGGTCAATGTTTTCAGGTGTTTTAGTAAAAATGTCGCGAAACAGTTCGTGTGATTTGTTGAAGTCTGACACAAATGATTTCGACGTATCTAAACGAAGGTAGCTGCAACCTGCAGTCTTCTCCAAAAACGAATTGAGCGTGCTTGCTTCTCCTGATTGTGGGGCAAACACCAACATGCTTCCACCATTGTTGACATAGTTTTCCAATGCAGTTGATACCAATGTTGACATGGAATTCGTACCATTAAGAATGATCAGTGAATAGTTCTTGAATAACTCAGTATTCACCGAACTGATATTCGTATTATCCAGTCTGAATTGTGTGCCGGGTTTGAAGACAGAACTTAAAAATGCGTTTGAATTGGATTGGTTCAACACCAAGACAGAATAATTGGAAGTGACTTTGCCGGCAATATAAAACGTGTCATCAAAACTGACAGGATAATCGTTGATAAACACTTCGATTTTTTGATTACCTGCCACTGATGTCGTAAACGGAATTGTTTCTGTTTTAAGTTCATTGGCTTTGACGGTCGCATTCGTCACACTTTTCATCTGTTTGTTGACCATGACAGATATGGAAGTATTCACTTCCTCTGAACCGTTGTTTTTAAGACGAACTACCATAGGATTAGCTTCATTAAGAAGAATAGAAGGTGTTTCGAAATAAACAGTATCAATCGATAAATTGCTAATTGCAGAAGCGTTGACCGGAATGAAATATTTTCTGATTGAATCTTCTGACTTTAAGTCTGAAGGGAAACTGTTTTTCTGAAAATCAGAGATATAAATCAATTGTTTTTTAAGCCCGGGCTGGGTGAGTAAAAGTTGTTTTTGCTTTTCAAGAATGGTGGAAGCCGTTCTGCTTTTGGCTGAAACCTGTATGGTGCTCAGTTGACGCAAGGCTTCATCTTTGGAAAGAAAACGATTTTCATTGAAGGCGAAATCATTCGTCAGTAACTGGATTTCATCATTGCCTGAAAATCCTTGTATGAGATCCTTTGCTTTTCCTTTAGCCAGATCGAGTAAGGACAGTGAATTTGTTTCAATACCCATGCTAAATGAGTTGTCGATATAAATACTGACAGCTTTAGGTCCCTCTGCGATTTTTTCCTTGTCTTTTGAAAAGTAGGGTTGCGCGAAGGCGAATACTAAACTTAACACTGCCAATATACGGCTTGCTAAAATCAGCAGATGTTTGAGTTGCGATTGTTTTTGTGTTTGTTCCTGTAATTCTTTCAGAAACCGGATGTCAGGGAAAAAGACTTTTTTATACCTTCTGAAGTTAAACAGATGAATGAGGATGGGAATTGCGATGGCCAGACCTGCTACAGTAAATAAGGGGTATAAAAAATTCACGGTCGCAAAAATAAGCGATATGAATTATAAAAAAAGTTTAAATCTGAAAGGCTTGGAGGCTGAGTTGATTGCCATTCAAAAGCAATTACAGCAATAATTACACCGTAGTCAGTTCGTCGGCATAATGGGCTAAGCCGAAATTCCGTGTCAAGCATTCTTCCGGGTTAGTGACATGCCATTCGAATTCATCTCTGAAGTGACGGATAGCGGCAGCCACTGGCCAGGCAGCAGCATCACCCAATGGGCAGATGGTATTACCTTCGATTTTACGTTGTATATCCCAAAGCAAATCGATATCACTCATTTTACCTTTGCCGTTTTCAATGCTTTTTAAAATTTTATACATCCAACCCGTGCCTTCACGGCAAGGAGAGCACTGCCCGCAACTTTCATGGTTGTAGAATCGTGCTAAGGTCATGGTATGACGTACGACACATTGGTCTTCATCTAAAACGATGAAGCCACCGCTTCCCATCATGGATCCTGATTCGAATCCACCATCAGAAAGCGATTCATAGTTCATATATCGTGTTTCGCCTTTGGCTGTTTTTAATAGCAGATTGGCTGGTAAGATCGGCACGGATGATCCACCTGGTATGCATGCTTTTAATTTTTTACCTTTCGGGATGCCACCGCAATATTCATCACTATAAATAAATTCTTCAACACTGCAGGTCATGTCGATTTCATAGATACCCGGTTTATTGATATTACCGCATGCGGAAATCAATTTGGAGCCTGTACTTCTGCCAACTCCGATTTTTGCATATTCATCACCGCTCATATTAATAATCGGGACTACGGCAGCTAAAGTTTCTACATTATTGACAACCGTCGGGCAACCCCAAAGGCCTTTGACAGCAGGGAACGGAGGTTTTATTCGAGGGTTTCCACGTTTCCCTTCCAATGATTCAAGCAAGGCTGTTTCTTCGCCACAAATGTAGGCGCCTGCTCCTCGCTGCACATAAATTTCGAGATCGTAGCCTTTGCCCAGAATGTTTTTACCAAGGTATCCGTTTTGTTTAGCTTCTACAAGCGCTTGTTCAAGGATATCAACAATCCATGCATATTCACCGCGAATGTATATAAATGAGGTGTTGGCGCCTAATGCGTATGATGAAACGATCATTCCTTCAATCAGGAGATGTGGTATGAATTCCATCAGGTATCTGTCCTTAAACGTACCCGGTTCGCTCTCATCGGCATTGCATACCAGATAACGGGAAATTCCTTCAGGCTTAGCTAAGAAACTCCATTTCATTCCGGTAGGAAATCCTGCGCCTCCGCGTCCGCGAAGACCACTTTTTTTAACTTCTTCCGTTACTTCATCCGGAGATAAGGTGTTCAGGGCTTTTTCAACCGAAGTATATCCGCCGTGTTTCCTATAGGTTTCAAAATATCGGATACCTTCAACCTTGTCATTTGCCAATAAGAGTTTGATGCTTGCCATAGGGCACAAAAATCGGTATTAAATTTAGTATTT
>CAIQUX010000253.1 GCA_903875055.1 uncultured Bacteroidota bacterium | reverse complement strand
GTCTCGGGCATTTGTTGCACGGCATCTGCTGGCAGCACGATACCCGAGCCTGCCTGTGTGAAGTTGATGACGCCCAGACCTAAGAATAAGGCCAGGGTGGTGGCGAAATAAAAATACACCAGCGACTTCCAGGCTATCCTTCCCACCTGCTTCAGATTGGAATGACCTGCAATACCTACGACGAGAGTCGCGAATATGAGCGGTGCGATAATGGTCTTGATCAGACGAAGGAATATCTTACTCAACACATCGAGCTTGACCGCCACTTCAGGGAAGTCATATCCGATTTCAATCCCCACTAACATCGAAATGAGTATCCAGGTCGGAAGTTTTTTCTGACGGATGCCATAATAGAAGAGCAAGCCTAGTCCGAGTAGACGAACCGTCATCAGCACATCATGATTAAAATGTAAGAAAGCTGCATTGAGAAGATGAATGACCAAGATGAACAAGGCGGTCAACAAAATGGAAATGGAAAGCGGTTTGTTTTGCATATCGGAAGATTGCTGCCAAGATAAAACGAAAAGTTAGAATAATCAACGCGACGAAGGAGTGTTGTATTATTCAATCCCGCTGCGAAGCTAGCGGAAGCTTATTAACTCCTTACTTTACTATGATTCCTCTATTTTTTTCAACGGTTTTAAGTAAGGTGAAATACCTGTGATTTGCTTTTTTAGGGTCTGAGGTTCAAGTGTCGCTTTTTTCTTCACGCGAATCACTGTATCATTGCACTTGTCATATGGATCAGGAAGGCGTTCAAATCAATAAATATATCAGTGCCTCAGGGTATTGTTCACGTCGTGAGGCGGATAAACTCGTTGAGCAAGGTCGTGTGATGATCAATGATAAGGTAGCCAAACTCACACATAAGGTACGAGAGAACGATACCGTCAGCGTTGACTTTGAATATATCAAGAAAAAGAAAGTACAGGCCGTCTATATAGCCATGAACAAACCGGTCGGTATTACGTCCACCACCGATACCAAAGACAAGACCAATATCATTTCCTTTCTCAATTATCCTAAACGTATTTTTCCGATCGGGCGACTCGATAAGGATTCTGAAGGATTGATCCTGCTCACCAACGACGGCGATATCGTGAATAAGATCTTACGGGCCGAAAACAATCATGACAAGGAATATATCGTGGTAGTGAATAAAGGCATCACGCCCGAGTTTATCACCCACATGGCCAACGGAGTTTCCATCTTAGGAACCACCACCTTGAAATGCAAGGTGAAGCAGGAGAGCGGAAAGAAATTCAGGATCACCTTGAAACAGGGCCTTAATCGTCAGATACGACGTATGTGTGAAGCCTTGGGTTATGATGTCATTTCACTTACCCGTGTCCGTATCATGAATATCCATCTCGATAAATTGCAGGCAGGCAAATGGCGTTATCTCTCCGCGGTTGAAATCGCAGAACTCGAAGGCTTATTACAACATTCGAGTAAGACCTGATGTATACACTATCTAGGGCTTAGTATTTTTTTCTTGTGGGTATCATCGCCTTCTTCCATATTCATCGACAGTGGCGATGGCACCGTTCATCGTTGAAGCTACTATCAGCAGTTTGGCCCGAAAGAATTTAAGTTAATAGAACTTTCCGGCTGGAAAAGGTTTCCACCAAGATTGGATTGGGAGCCAATATTCTATCCTGTTATGAATGAAGAATATGCAATTGAAATTGCAAGGGACTGGGATGTCGACGCTTTAGGAGCAGGATATGTTACCAAATTTGCAGTTAAGACTGACTTTTCCAATAAATATGAAATTCAAAATGTAGGCGGAGGAATCCTAAAATAAAGAAAAGGCAATTAGATATAAATAAAAAAGGTTGTCTTAATTATTAGTTTTAAGACAGCCTCTTTATAACTAAATTAAAAATCTTCTTATTGTTTTACAACAGTTGTAAAAGATTGCTTATCGCCATTAATAACTCTTAATATATACATACCTGTACTTAACTTACAAGCATCTACGCTGGTATTATTACCAATGGTATTTACATTAACTTGTTGTAACTGTCCATAAGTGTTATACAAAACTACCTTTGCATTGCTGCTTAATTCTGTAATATCAAATATTCCTGTACTTGGGTTTGGAAAAACTTCGTTCTGTAATTTATTTATATTACTTGCAGAAGCAACCCATGCTTGCTCTAATGTCAATGTACCAGCGTTAGGAACATCACCACTCTCTTCATTTGCTAAGTCCACAGCATTGCCTGCCATGTTAAAATCAACAGTCCCTGCAGCTGGTGCAGTCCATTTAAAGTCAAAAGATGCAGTGCCAGCCGTCATTGATTTTGGAGAACTATGAGTAATTATATTTTGTAAACTGCCGAAGAATCCTAATGTAGTTCCTTGGCCAGTAGAT